>NZ_JBSGAH010000013.1:0-243797 GCF_053600675.1 Streptomyces sp. NPDC005004 | reverse complement strand
GTCGGAGTGGAGGCGGGCTGGGTGGTGCGGGTCCGGTTCTGCTTCTGCGCGGACGGGGTCGCACCCGGCCGGGTGCCGCCCCACTGTCGTACTCGCTCTGAGAGAAGGCACGCCGTGAAGGAACGCGGTGAAGGCGCTCGCTCGGGGACGGCGCTCAGTCCTCCGGGCCGTCCGTGTCCTCGCCGCCCTCCGACGCGCCCGGCGCCTCCGGCTTCGGGGGCTTGGGCGGCCGGGTCCGGCCGCTCGGTGTGTCGCGCCGGAAGGGCCCGCTGTCCGAGCCGTCCGCCGTGGCGTGTCCGCCGGGCGGGCCGACGTCCCGCCGCCGCAGATAGCGCTCGAACTCCCGGGCGATCGCCTCGCCGGACGCCTCCGGCAGCTCGGCGGTGTCCCGCGCCTGCTCCAGCGTCTGCACGTACTCCGAGACCTCGCTGTCCTCGGCCGCCAGCTGGTCCACGCCCACCTGCCACGCCCGCGCGTCCTCGGGCAGCTCGCCCTGCGGAATGCGCAGGTCCAGCAGATCCTCCAGACGGTTGAGCAGCGCGAGAGTGGCCTTCGGGTTCGGCGGCTGCGACACGTAGTGCGGCACGGCCGCCCACAGCGACACCGCCGGAACCCCGGCGTGCGTGCAGGCCTCCTGGAGGACGCCGACGATGCCCGTCGGACCCTCGTACTTCGTCTCCTCCAGGTCCATCCGGCGCGCCAGGTCCGCGTCCGAGGTCACCCCGCTGACCGGGACCGGCCGGGTGTGCGGGGTGTCGCCGAGCAGCGCGCCCAGGATCACCACCAGCTCCACGCCCAGCTCGTGGGCGAAGCCGAGCAGTTCGTTGCAGAACGAGCGCCAGCGCATCGACGGCTCGATGCCGCGCACCAGCACCAGGTCACGGGGCTTGTCACCGCCGACCCGGACCACCGAGAGCCGCGTGGTCGGCCAGGTGATCTTGCGTACGCCGCCCTCCATGAAGACCGTGGGCCGGTTGACCTGGAAGTCGTAGTAGTCCTCCGCGTCCAGCGCGGCGAACACCTCGCCCTTCCACTCGCGTTCCAGATGGCCGACCGCCGTGGAGGCGGCGTCACCGGCATCGTTCCAGCCCTCGAACGCGGCCACCATGACTGGGTCGATCAGCTCGGGAACACCCTCCAGCTCGATCACCCAGTGCCTCCTTCCGACGTGCTCTCGCCTGACCACCCAACCTTACGGCGTCCGGCCGGAGCGCCCGCAGCCCCCTGGACGGGGGGTTGAACGGATCACTGCCCCGATCCCCGGCCCGGAACACCCCGCACGCGCGGTGATCCGGACCGGGGGAGCCGGCGGACTACCGCTGGTCGAGCAGGCCCTGCACCCCGGCGCGTATCTCGTCGGTGGCCAGACCCCGGATCGTCAGCGTGGTGCGGCGGCGCAGCACATCGTCCGGCGTCTCCGCCCACTCGTGGTCACGGGCCCACACCACCTGCGCCCAGATCTCCGGGGCGTCGGGGTGGACGCGCTCGGCCAGCTCCGGCTGCTCGTTGGCCAGGCGCGCGATGTCGAAGGCGAGCGAGCCGTAGTGCGTGGCCAGATGCCGGGCGGTGTCGGCGCCCATGCGCGGGCCCGGCGCCGGACGGTCCACCAGGAGCCGGTGGGCGACCGCGCGCGGGTTGGCCACGCCGGGCAGCGGCAGCCGCTTGGGCAGCGTGGACACCGGCTCGAAGTCGTCGCCCAGCGGGTGGCCCGGCAGCTCCTCCAGCTTCTTCATGACCGTACGGCCGATGTGCCGGAAGGTCGTCCACTTGCCGCCCGCGACGGACAGCATCCCGCCCCGGCCCTCGGTGACCACCGTCTCCCGCTTGGCCTTGGCGGTGTCGCCGGGCCCGCCGGGCAGCACCCGCAGGCCGGCGAAGGCGTACGTCATCAGCTCGCGCCGGAGCTGGTTGTCCCGGACGGAGAACGCCGCCTCGTCCAGGATCTGGGCGATGTCCTTCTCGGTGACGGACACCTCGCCCGGGTCGCCCTCGTACTCCTCGTCGGTCGTGCCGAGCAGCAGCATGTCCTCCCAGGGGAGGGCGAAGGTGATGCGGTACTTGTCGATGGGCGTCGCCAGCGCCGCCTTCCAGGGCGCGGTGCGCTTGAGCACCAGGTGCGCGCCCTTGGACAGCCGGATCGACGGCGCCGCGTTCGGGTCCTCCAGACGGCGCACGTGGTCGACCCAGGGCCCGGTGGCGTTCAGCACCAGCCGGGCGTTCACGCCGAACTCCTCGCCCGACATCCGGTCCCGCAGCTCGGCTCCGGTGACCCGGCCGCGGGTGAAGCGCAGCCCGGTGACCTCGGCGTGGTTGAGGACCACCGCGCCCGCGTCGACGGCCGCGCGGACCGTCATCAGCGCCATGCGCGCGTCGTTCATCTGGTCGTCGCCGTAGACGGCCACGGCCTTCAGGTTCTCGGTGCGCAGTTCGGGCACGTCCCGCGCGGCCCGGGACGGCGAGAGCAGATGCCCCACGCCGTCCCCGAACGCGGAGAGCGCCGAGTACGCGAACACGCCCGCGCCGAGCTTCGCCGCGCCGTGCGGCCCGCCCTTGTACACCGGGAGGTAGAAGGTGAGCGGGTTCGCCAGGTGAGGGGCCACCTGGCGGGAGACCGCACGGCGTTCGAAGTGGTTCTCCGCCACCAGCTTCACGGCGCCGGTCTGCAGGTACCGCAGGCCGCCGTGGAGCAGCTTGGAGGAGGCGGAGGAGGTGGCACCGGCGAAGTCACCGGCGTCGACCAGCGCCACCCTGAGCCCGGACTGCGCGGCGTGCCAGGCGGTGGAGATGCCGAGGATGCCGCCGCCGATCACCAGGAGGTCGTAGGACGCCCTGGCGAGCTGGTCCCTGGTCTCGGCCCGGCTCGGGTTGGACCCGGAGGCGGGGCGCGTGCCCAGGGTGGGTACGGGCGGCAGGGTGGTGGGACTGGTCATGTCGGGTACTTCACTCCTCGTCAGAGCCGGATGGGCGGTCCTTCAGGCCCGCTCAGCTCTCGTCCTCGAGCCAGCCCATGGTCCGGTCGACGGCCTTGAGCCAGCTCTTGTACTCACGGTCGCGGGTCTCCGCGTCCATGCGGGGGGTCCACTCGGCGGCCCGGCGCCAGTTGGCGCGCAGCTCGTCCGTGCTGGACCAGAAGCCGACGGCGAGACCGGCGGCGTAGGCGGCACCGAGACACGTGGTCTCGGCGACCATGGGGCGCACCACGGGGGCGTCGAGCACGTCCGAGAGCGTCTGCATCAGCAGGTTGTTCGCGGTCATGCCGCCGTCCACCTTCAGCGTGGTCAGCTCCACGCCGGAGTCCTTGGTCATGGCGTCCGCGATCTCCCGCGTCTGCCAGGCCGTGGCCTCCAGGACGGCGCGCGCGAGGTGCGCCTTGGTGACGTACCGGGTCAGACCCGCGATCACACCGCGCGCGTCGGAGCGCCAGTGCGGGGCGAACAGGCCGGAGAAGGCCGGTACGAAGTAGGCGCCGCCGTTGTCCTCGACCGAGAGCGCGAGCGTCTCGATCTCGGCGGCGGTGGAGATGAGGCCCATCTGGTCGCGCATCCACTGCACCAGCGAGCCGGTGACGGCGATGGAGCCCTCCAGGGCGTACACCGTCGGCTTGTCACCGATCTTGTAGCCGACCGTGGTCAGCAGACCGGCGTAGGAGTTGATGATCTTCTCGCCGGTGTTCATCACCATGAAGGTGCCGGTGCCGTAGGTGGACTTGGTCTCGCCCTCGGAGAAGCAGGTCTGGCCGAACAGGGCCGCCTGCTGGTCGCCGAGCGCGGAGGCCACCGGGATGCCGCCGAGCAGGTCGCCGAGGCTGCCGCCGGTGATCTCGCCGTAGACCTCGGCGGAGGAGCGGATCTCGGGCAGCATCTCCATCGGCACGCCGATGGACTCGGCGATCTTCGGGTCCCACTGCATCGTGTGCAGGTTCATCAGCATGGTGCGCGAGGCGTTGGTGACGTCGGTGACGTGCTTGCCGCCGTCCACGCCGCCGGTCAGGTTCCAGATGACCCAGCTGTCCATGGTGCCGAAGAGGATGTCGCCGGCCTCGGCGCGCTCGCGCAGGCCCTCGACGTTGTCCAGCAGCCAGCGGGCCTTGGGTCCGGCGAAGTACGAGGCCAGCGGCAGGCCGGTCTCGCGGCGGAAGCGGTCCTGACCGACGTTGCGGGCCAGCTCCCGGCAGAGGCCGTCGGTGCGGGTGTCCTGCCAGACGATGGCGTTGTGGACGGGCTCACCGGTGTTCTTGTCCCACAGCACGGTGGTCTCGCGCTGGTTGGTGATGCCGATGGCCTTGATGTCGTCGCGGGTGATGCCGGCCTTCTCGACGGCGCCCGCGACGACTTCCTGGACGTTGGTCCAGATCTCGTTCGCGTCGTGTTCGACCCAGCCCGGCTTGGGGAAGATCTGCTCGTGCTCCTTCTGGTCGACGGAGACGATGCGGCCGTCCCGGTCGAAGACGATGCAGCGCGAGGAGGTCGTTCCCTGGTCGATCGCCGCGATGAACGGGCCTGCGGTGTGGGCGTCGGTCACTGTGTGCTCCTGGGAAATCCGAGGTGAGGGTGCGGTGCGTGCGGTGGGTACGGCGCGTACTCGAATGATCGGCTCTTTTGCGGCAAGTCGTTACTCATCAAGCAAAAGCGACGTTGTAGATGCCTGCAGCGATCGCGCCGCCGATCAGTGGACCGACGACCGGAATCCACGCGTAGCTCCAGTCGGAGCCGCCCTTGTTGGGCAGCGGCAGCAGGGCGTGCACGATGCGCGGGCCCAGGTCGCGGGCCGGGTTGATCGCGTACCCCGTCGGGCCGCCGAGCGAGAGGCCGATACCGACGACCACCAGCGCGGTGATCAGGGCGCCCAGGACGCCCAGACCGTTGCCCTTGTCGTTCAGGCCCTGGGTGAGCACCGCCAGGACCAGCACCAGCGTGCCGATGATCTCCGTGAGGAGGTTCTGCACCGCGTTCCGGATCTCCGGGCCGGTGGAGAAGATGCCCAGGACCGGGCCCGCGGCGGCCTCCTCGGCCTCTACCGCCTTGACCGTGTCCTGCGCGCCCGGTCCGCCGACGATCTCCCGGTCGGTGAGGTGGGCGTGGAACTGGCCGTAGTAGGCCACCCAGACCAGCGTGGCGCCGATCATCGCGCCGAGGAGCTGACCGCCCCAGTACTCGGGGAGAGTGCTGAAGTCGTGGTCCTTGATGGCGAGCGCCAGCGTCACGGCCGGGTTCAGATGCGCGCCGGAGAGCGGCGCGGAGGTGTAGACCGCCGTCAGAACGGCGAAACCCCACCCGAAGGCGATGGCGAGCCAGCCGGCGCCCCGCGCCTTGGAGGCCTTCAGCGTCACGGCGGCACACACACCGCCGCCGAGCAGGATGAGTATGGCGGTACCGATGGTCTCGCCGATGAAGATGTCGGAGCTGGACACCCGCGACTCCTTTGTCCTTCGTCCAGGGAAAGCCGAACCCCGCGTCCCTTCGGGGGTTCTCGTGCTCTCGGGGTGAGAGCGGTGTCGGTCCGGGGCGCTGTCACACCCTAACGCGCATTACCGGTAAGTGTTCGACAATGCCGACCGATGGACGGGAGTCTCGCTTTGGGGTCCTCCATGCGTCAAGGGTTCTGTAATCGAAAGCGCGATCGTTACTGATCGGCAGGAGCTATCAGCCCGACGGGGGCATGAGGGGCGCGAAGGGCGCGAGGGCGAGTGCGGGCACGAGTGCGGGCACGCGTGCGGCCGCCCCGGCGCGGCGGCCGGGGCGGGGGAGTGGGGGCGGGAATCGGCGGGACCCGCCTCAGAAGCGGGCCGCGCCCAGGTCCCGGGAGACCGCGCGGGCGCAGTCGCGCACCGCCGCGATCAGCTCCGGGCGGAGTTCGCCCTCGCGGCACAGGCGTTCCACGGCGCCGGTGATGCCGACCGCGCCCACCGGCATACGGCGGCGGTCGTGGATGGGGGCGGCGATGGACGCCATGCCCTCCCAGGTCTCCTCCACGTCGGCGGCGTACCCCCGCGCGCGGGTGAGGTCGAGGATGTGCTCGAAGTCCTCGGGGCCGCACACGGTACGGTCGGTGAACGCCTTGCGCGGGGCCTCGAGCGCCTCGCTGTGGGCCACCGGGTCGTACGCGGCGAGCACCTTGCCGAGCGCCGTCGAGTGCAGCGGCTGCATGGCGCCGATCTCCAGCACCTGCCGGCTGTCGTCCGGGCGGAAGACGTGGTGCACGATCAGCACGCCCTGCTGGTGCAGCACCCCCAGATGCACGCTCTCGCCGCTGGAGCGGGCCAGGTCGTCGGTCCACACCAGGGCCCGCGCCCGCAGTTCGTGCACGTCCAGATAGGTGGTGCCGAGGCGCAGCAGCTCCGCGCCGAGCTGGTAGCGCCCGGACGCCTCGTCCTGCTCGACGAAGCCCTCGTGCTGGAGGGTGCGCAGGATGCCGTGCGCCGTGCCCTTGGCGAGGCCCAGCGACGAGGCGATGTCCGACAGTCCGAGCCGTCGCTCGCCGCCCGCGAGCAGGCGCAGCATCGCGGCCGCCCGTTCGAGCGACTGGATGTTCCGTGCCATCGCCGTCCTACCTCCGTCCGCCGGCCGCCATCGAAAGACACCTCAGGCATCGTTCGACAATGCCGAACACTACCGGTCCATGCCGACCTCCCGCCAATGACCGCGCCGCACCGGCACGGCGCGCGGACCCGGCCGTGCCCCCGGAAGGGCCGGTTCCGTCGTCCGCGTCCGTGTGGTGGACGCCGGTGCCCATCCAAGCCCACCGCCGGTTAGTCTGACGCCGTGCCCCTCGCCCGGCTCGCCGGGGCAGGGCGCATAGCCGACAGCCGTCGCATCCCAGGGAGCCCCTTCATGGCCTCGTCGCCGACGTCCCCCCACGCCGACCTCCGGACCCGTGTGTCCGCGCTCCGAGAGGCACTCGCCACCCGCGTGGTGGTCGCCGACGGAGCGATGGGCACCATGCTCCAGGCCCAGGAGCCCACGCTCGACGACTTCCAGCAGCTCGAAGGCTGCAACGAGATCCTCAATCTCACCCGCCCCGACATCGTGCGTTCGGTCCACGACGCGTACTTCGCCGTCGGCGTCGACTGCGTCGAGACCAACACGTTCGGCGCCAACCACTCCGCCCTCGGCGAGTACGACATCCCCGAGCGCGTCCACGAGCTGTCCGAGTCCGGCGCCCGCGTCGCCCGCGAGGTCGCCGACGAGTACACCGCGCGGGACGGCCGCGCCCGCTGGGTCCTCGGCTCGATCGGCCCCGGCACCAAGCTGCCCACCCTCGGCCACGCCCCCTACACCACCCTGCGCGACGCCTACCAGCGCAACGCCGAGGGCCTGGTCACCGGCGGCGCCGACGCCCTGCTGATCGAGACCACCCAGGACCTGCTCCAGACCAAGGCCGCCGTCCTCGGCGCCCGCCGCGGCCTGGACGCCCTCGGCCTGGACCTGCCCGTCATCGTCTCGGTGACCGTCGAGACCACCGGCACCATGCTGCTCGGATCCGAGATCGGCGCCGCGCTCACCGCGCTCGAACCGCTCGGCATCGACATGATCGGCCTGAACTGCGCCACCGGCCCCGCCGAGATGAGCGAGCACCTGCGCCACCTCGCCCGCAACGCCCGCATCCCGCTGTCCTGTATGCCCAACGCCGGCCTGCCCGTCCTCGGCAAGGACGGCGCCCACTACCCGCTCACCGCGCCCGAGCTGGCCGACGCCCAGGAGACCTTCGTCCGCGAGTACGGCCTGTCGCTGGTCGGCGGCTGCTGCGGCACCACCCCCGAGCATCTGCGCCAGGTCGTGGAGCGCGTACGGGATCTGACGCCGGGGGAGCGCAGCCCGCGTCCGGAGCCGGGCGCCGCCTCGCTCTACCAGTCGGTGCCGTTCCGTCAGGACACCGCCTACCTGGCCATCGGCGAGCGCACCAACGCCAACGGCTCCAAGAAGTTCCGCGAGGCCATGCTGGAGGGCCGCTGGGACGACTGCGTGGAGATGGCGCGCGAGCAGATCCGCGAGGGCGCGCACATGCTCGACCTGTGCGTGGACTACGTCGGCCGCGACGGCGTCACCGACATGGCCGAGCTGGCCGGACGCTTCGCCACCGCCTCCACCCTGCCGATCGTCCTCGACTCCACCGAGGTGGAGGTCCTGCGCGCCGGTCTGGAGAAGCTCGGCGGCCGCGCGGTCATCAACTCCGTCAACTACGAGGACGGCGACGGCCCCGACTCCCGCTTCGCCAAGGTCACCCGGCTGGCCCGGGAGCACGGCGCGGCGCTGATCGCGCTCACCATCGACGAGGAGGGCCAGGCCCGCACCCCGGAGAAGAAGGTCGAGATCGCCGAACGGCTCATCGACGACCTCACCGGGAACTGGGGCATCCGCGAGGAGGACATCCTCGTGGACTGTCTGACCTTCACCATCTGCACCGGCCAGGAGGAGTCCCGGGGGGACGGCATCGCCACCATCGAGGCGATCCGCGAGCTGAAGCGACGTCACCCCGACGTGCAGACCACGCTCGGCCTGTCCAACATCTCCTTCGGCCTCAACCCGGCCGCCCGCATCCTGCTCAACTCCGTCTTCCTGGACGAGTGCGTCAAGGCGGGCCTGGACTCCGCCATCGTGCACGCCTCCAAGATCCTGCCCATCGCCCGCTTCAGCGAGGAAGAGGTGCGGACCGCCCTCGACCTCATCCACGACCGCCGCGCCGAGGGCTACGACCCCCTACAGAAGCTGATGGCGCTGTTCGAGGGCGCCACCGCCAAGTCCCTCAAGGCCGGCAAGGCCGAGGAACTGGCCGCCCTGCCGCTGGAGGAACGCCTCAAGCGCCGCATCATCGACGGCGAGCGCAACGGCCTGGAGGCCGACCTCGACGCGGCGCTGACGGAGCGTCCGGCCCTCGACATCGTCAACGACACCCTCCTGGACGGCATGAAGGTGGTCGGCGAGCTGTTCGGCTCCGGCCAGATGCAGCTGCCGTTCGTCCTCCAGTCCGCCGAGGTCATGAAGGCCGCGGTCGCCCATCTGGAACCCCACATGGAGAAGTCGGACGCCGAGGGCAAGGGCACCATCGTGCTCGCCACCGTCCGCGGCGACGTCCACGACATCGGCAAGAACCTCGTCGACATCATCCTGTCCAACAACGGCTACAACGTCGTCAACCTCGGCATCAAGCAGCCGGTCTCCGCGATCCTGGACGCCGCCGAGGAACACCGCGCCGACGTCATCGGCATGTCCGGTCTCCTGGTCAAGTCCACCGTGATCATGAAGGAGAACCTGGAGGAGCTGAACCAGCGCGGCCTGGCCGCCGACTACCCGGTCATCCTCGGCGGCGCCGCCCTCACCCGCGCCTACGTCGAACAGGACCTCCACGAGATCTACGAGGGCGAGGTCCGCTACGCCCGCGACGCCTTCGAGGGACTGCGCCTGATGGACGCCCTCATCGGCGTCAAGCGCGGCGTCCCCGGCGCCAAGCTGCCCGAACTCAAGCAGCGAAGGGTGCGCCCGGCCACCGTCGAGGTCGAGGAACGGCCCGAGGAGGGCCACGTCCGCTCCGACGTCGCCACCGACAACCCCGTCCCCGAGCCGCCCTTCTGGGGCACCCGAGTCGTCAAGGGCATCCAGCTCAAGGAGTACGCGTCCTGGCTCGACGAGGGCGCGCTGTTCAAGGGCCAGTGGGGCCTCAAGCAGGCCCGCGCCGGAGACGGCCCGACCTACGAGGAGCTCGTGGAGACCGAGGGCCGCCCCCGGCTGCGCGGCCTCCTCGACCGGCTCCAGACCGAGAACCTGCTCGAAGCGGCCGTCGTGTACGGCTACTTCCCCTGCGTCTCCAAGGACGACGACCTCATCATCCTGGACGTGCGCGGCAACGAGCGCACCCGTTTCACCTTCCCGCGCCAGCGCCGGGGCCGCCGCCTGTGCCTCGCCGACTTCTTCCGCCCGGAGGAGTCGGGGGAGACGGACGTCGTCGGCCTCCAGGTCGTCACCGTCGGCTCCCGCATCGGCGAGGAGACCGCCCGCCTCTTCGCGGCCGACGCCTACCGCGAGTACCTCGAACTCCACGGCCTGTCCGTGCAGCTGGCCGAGGCGCTGGCCGAGTACTGGCACGCCCGCGTGCGTTCGGAGCTGGGCTTCGCCGGGGAGGACCCGAACGAGATCGAGGACATGTTCGCCCTCAAGTACCGAGGCGCCCGCTTCTCCCTCGGCTACGGCGCCTGCCCCGACCTCGCGGACCGCGCCAAGATCGCCACGCTCCTGGAACCCGAGCGCATCGGCGTCCACCTGAGCGAGGAGTTCCAGCTCCACCCCGAGCAGTCCACGGACGCCATCGTGATCCACCACCCCGAGGCGAAGTACTTCAACGCACGCTGACGGACGGGGCGCGACGACCCCGCGGCGCGGCGGGCTCCGGGCGCGGAGAGGGCACGCCGGAACCCCCCCTGGCCTGCGGCGCAGGCTTATCCGGTGTACCCCGGCGCGCCCCGGATAAACGAGGCGATTCGCCGCGCGGAGTCGTACACTGGTCGGTCCATCGCAGGCCGGCTCCCTGTCCGGGGGCCGGCCTGGTCGTCCCTCAAGGAGGTGCGCCCGGATGACCAGTACGGTCCCCGCGCCCGGCCCCGCTCGGGCAACGCAGACCACCACGGCCGAGGATTTCGCCCTACAGGCGGTCCTGCTGGACATGGACGGCACCCTGGTGGACACGGAGGGCTTCTGGTGGGACGTGGAGGTCGAGGTCTTCGCCGCCCTCGGCCACGCCCTCGACGAGTCCTGGCGGCACGTCGTCGTCGGCGGTCCCATGACCCGCAGCGCCGGTTTCCTCATCGAGGCCACCGGAGCCGACATCACCCTCGAAGAGATCTCCGTCCTGCTCAACGACGGTTTCGAGCGGCGCATCGGCCGCGCCCTGCCACTGATGCCCGGCGCCGCCGACCTCCTCGCCGAACTCCACCGGCACCGGGTCCCGACCGCCCTGGTCTCCGCCTCCCACCGGCGCATCATCGACCGAGTCCTGACCGTCCTCGGCCCGCACCACTTCACCCTGTCCATCGGCGGCGACGAGGTCTCCCGCACCAAGCCGCACCCCGACCCCTACCTCCTCGCCGCCGCAGGACTCGGCGCCGACCCGGCCCGCTGCGCGGTCGTCGAGGACACCGCGACCGGCGTCGCCGCCGCCGAGGCCGCCGGCTGCCATGTCGTGGCCGTGCCCTCCATCGCCCCCATCGTCCCCGCCCACCGGCGCACCGTCGTCACGTCCCTGGAGGACGTCGACCTGGCCTTCCTGCGCGGGCTGCTGGCGGGCAGTCGGTAACGGGCACCCGGGACGACCCGGTCGTCACTCAGCGAATTCCGTTCACGGCCACCGGAGTTGAAATGTGAGGTTCACCACTCCGTAAGGTGTGGACAGCGTGAGGGCCGTGTGCCGACCACCCCGAAAGCGAGGTGGTCGGCCGGTCTTTGTGTCCCAGTTGATGATCCGTTGCACCAATCCTGCCGCTGTCGGTTTTTCGGTGCGTCCACACCCGGTTTCGCTGCGTGATGAGCCCTCAACTCGGGCACCCGTCGGCCCTTCGGCGGGCGCGGACTAATGTCGTCGCGACAACATCGCAGCAACTCCCGTGAACCGCCGCGCCACCCCTCGTCGCCGGGTCCACGGAACCGAACGCTCTGGAGAAAGTCCCGCATGAACCGCAAGACTCTGGTGCTGCCGGCAGTGGCCGGCCTGCTTACGCCGGTGCTCGCCGCGTGCGGTGGATCGGACAGCGGGAGCCAGGGCGGCAAGCCCATTGTCGTCGGTACCACGGACCAGTTCACGGCCACCTCGGACGCCCCCGCGCCGCTCGACCCCGCCTACGCCTACGACGTCGGCACCTGGAACGTCCTCCGCCAGACCGTCCAGACGCTCATGACCCAGCCCAAGGGCGAGGGCAACCCGGTCCCGGAGGCCGCCGAGAGCTGCGGTTTCACCGACTCCGGCAACGAGCGCTACGCCTGCAAGCTGCGTGACGGCCTGAAGTTCGCCAACGGCGACGCGGTCACCGCCGCGGACGTGAAGTTCTCGATCGACCGCGCCATCCACCTCAAGGCGGACAGTGGCGTCTCGGCCCTGCTCAACACCGTCGACACGGTGGAGACCCAGGGCGACCGCGAGGTCATCTTCCACCTGAAGACCGCCGACGCGACCTTCCCGTACAAGCTGTCCACCCCGGTCGCGGGCATCGTCGACCCGAAGATCTACTCGGCCGACAAGCTGCGCAACGGCTTCGAGGTGGACGGCTCCGGCCCGTACACCTTCAAGGCCGAGGTCAAGAACAACGCGGTCGTCAGCGCCACGTACACGAAGAACCCGAACTACAAGGGCAGCACCAAGGTCAACAACGACAAGGTCGAGATCCGGTCCTTCGCCGACGCGCAGGCCATGGGCTCCGCCCTCGACCGCGGCGACATCGACGTCATGACCCGCACCATGACGCCGTCGCAGATCCAGAAGCTGGACTCCGGCTCCGACGAGAACGCCGAGCTGGTCGACATGCCCGGCCTCGAGATCCGCTACCTGGCCTTCAACACCAACGCCACGACCGTCAAGGACAAGGCCGTCCGCCAGGCCATGGCCCAGGTCATCGACCGCGGCGAGCTGGTCTCCAAGGTCTACGGCACCCAGGCCGAGCCCCTGTACTCGCTCGTCCCGGCCACCCTCGCGGGCCACTCCAACTCGTTCTTCAACAAGTACGGCGACCCGAGCGTCCCGAAGGCCAAGGACCTGCTCGTCAAGGCCGGCATCACCACGCCGATCAAGCTGACGCTGCACTACACCACCGACCACTACGGCTCGGTGACCAAGCAGGAGTTCCAGATCCTGCAGAAGCAGCTCAACAACAGCGGCCTGTTCGACGTGAGCATCCAGGGCCACCCCTGGGCCACCTTCCGCCCCGCGGAGCAGAAGGGCCAGTACGACGTCTACGGCATGGGCTGGTTCCCCGACTTCCCCGACGCCGACAACTTCGTCGCGCCCTTCCTCGACAAGGACAACTTCCTCGGTTCGCCCTACTCGAACACCACCATCCAGCGCACCCTGATCCCGCAGAGCCGCCGCGAGGCGGACCGGCTGGACGCGGCCAAGACCCTGACGACGATTCAGGACGACGTCGCGGAGGACGTCCCCGTGCTGCCCCTGTGGCAGGGCAAGCAGTACGTTGCCGCGCGGGACGACATCACGGGCGTCTCCTACGCCCTGAACTCCTCCTCGACGCTGCAGCTCTGGGAGCTCGGCCGTGGCGTGAGCGGCTGACGGCTCCCTCCCCGGGGCCGGGACGGCGGCCCCGGGAGGACCCCGACGAGAAGGCACATGCTGTGAACATGCGCACCCACTGGCCAGTCCTGCCCATCGCGGCGGGGCTGGCCTGCGGCCTGTTGACCGGCTGCGGCACGAACGGCGACGGCTCCGGGACCGAAGGCCACCGCGTGGTGATGGGGATGTCCGACGACGTCCTCGCCACCGACCCGGCCTCCGGTTACGACCCCGGCTCGTGGCTGTTGTTCGACAACGTCTTCCAGTCGCTCCTCGGTTTCCCCAAGGGAGGCACCGAACCCCAGCCCGAACTCGCCAAGTCCTGTGGGTTCAGCGACACCCGGGCCACCGTCTTCACGTGCCAACTGAAGGACGGCCTGAAGTTCAGCAACGGCGACCCGCTCACCTCCGAGGACGTCAAGTTCTCCTTCGACCGGATGCTGAAGATCAACGATCCGGGCGGCCCCGCCGTCATGTTCCCCTCGCTCGGCAAGGTCGAGACCCCCGACGAACACACCGTCGTCTTCCGGCTCACCACCCCCGACGCCACCTTCCCCAGCAAGGTGGCCTCCGGCGCCGGATCCATCGTCGACCACCGCCAGTACCCGGCGGACCGGCTGCGCGGCGACCACAAGGCCGTCGGCTCCGGCCCCTACACCCTCGACTCCTTCGACAAGGGCCAGGCGGTCTTCTCCGTCAACTCCCACTACAAGGGCACCGCCGAGGTCAAGAACGCGGGCGTCACCCTCAAGTTCTTCCACGGCAACCAGACCGCTCTGAAGAAGGCCCTCCTCGGCGGCTCCGTCGACATCGCCTACCGCGGCCTGAGCGCCCGCGACATCGACGACATCGACAAGCAGGACGGCACCAAGGGCATCGACGTCGTCGAGGGCAGCAGCGCCGAGGTCCAGCACCTCGTCTTCAACATGAAGAACCCCGTCGCCGGAAAACTCGGCGTCCGCAAGGCGATGGCCTACCTCATCGACCGCGACGCCCTCATGCGCGACGTCTACAAGAACACCGCCACCCCGCTCTACTCGATCGTCCCGGCCGGCATCGTCGGCCACAACACCGCCTTCTTCGACACCTACGGCGAACGCCCCTCCCGGGCCAAGGCCGCCCAGGCCCTGCGCGCCGACGGCGTCACCGGCAAGGTCAAGCTCACCCTCTGGTCCACCCCGGTCCGCTACGGCCCCGCCACCGACGCCGAACTCAAGGCGCTGGCCGACCAGCTCAACGCCAGCGGCCTCTTCGACGCCGACGTCAAGTCCGTCGCCTTCGACCAGTACGAGAAGGACATAGCCGCCGGAAAGTTCGGCGTCTACGTCAAGGGCTGGGTGCCCGACTACCCCGACGCCGACAACTTCACCGCCCCCTTCTTCGGCAAGGGCAACGTCCTCGACAACCACTACGACAACAGCAGGATCACCCGCACCCTGCTCCCCGCCACCGCCGCCCAGAGCGACCGCACCGCCACCGACAACTCCTTCGCCGAACTTCAGGACATCGTCGCCCGGCAGATCCCCGTCCTGCCCGTCTGGCAGGGAAAGCAGTACGCCGTCGTCCGCGACGGGGTCTACGGCCTCGAGTACTGCCTCGACGCCTCGACCGTCTTCCGGTTCTGGGAACTCAGCAAGGGCTGACGGCCTCCCGGACACGCCGGTCCGGACACGCCAAGGGCGCCCCCCCGGGAAGGGCGCCCTTCGGCGTCGTACCCCGCGACCCCGCTACTGCTGCGCCCCCGGACGCACCAGCCCGCTCTCGTACGCGTACACCGCCGCCTGCACCCGGTCGCGCAGGCCCAGCTTCGTCAGCACATGCCCCACATGGGTCTTCACCGTCGTCTCGCTGACGAACAGATCCGCCGCGATCTCCGCGTTCGACAGCCCGCGCGCCACCAGCTTCAGCACCTCGACCTCACGGTCCGTCAGCGTGTGCAGCGTGTCCCGCACCGGCTCCTCGCCCGAGGGCAGATGCGTCGCGTACTTGTCCAGCAGACGGCGCGTGATGCTCGGCGCCAGCATCGCCTCGCCCGCCGCCACCACCCGGATCGCCTGCACCAGCTCGTTCGCCGGGGCGTCCTTCAGCAGAAAGCCGCTCGCGCCCGCCCGCAGCGCCTCCACCACGTACTCGTCCAGATCGAACGTGGTCAGCACCAGCACCTTCGCCGGACCGTCCCGGCCCGGCCCGGTGATCTGCCGCGTCGCCTCCACCCCGTCCATCCGGGGCATACGGATGTCCATCAGGACCACGTCCGGCTGCAGGGCGCGCACCTGGTCGAGAGCCTGCAGACCGTCACCGGCCTCACCGACGACCGCGATGTCCGGCTCGGCCTCCAGGATCATCCGGAAGCCCGTACGCAGCAGCGGCTGGTCGTCCACCAGCAGGACACGGATCGCCACGTGACAACTCCTTAGCTAGTCGGACCCCATTCTGCCCAACCCGTCGGCCGCGGACTCCGGCGCCCTCACCGGCAGCGGATACGGCGGGGGAGTACCGCCGAACTCCGGGCAGCACGCCTGGTGGTCGCACCAGCCGCACAGCTTCGTCGGCCGGGGCCGCCACTCACCCGTCTCCGTCGCCCGCGAGATCGCCTCCCACAACGCCAGCAGCCGCCGCTCCATCCGCTCCAGATCCCCCGGCACCGGGTCGTACGTCAGCACGTCCCCGCTGCCCAGATACACCAGCTGGAGCCGCCGGGGCACGACCTGCTTCAGCCGCCACACCACCAGCGCGTAGAACTTCATCTGGAACAGCGCGCTCTCGGCGTACTCCGGCCGGGGCGCCTTGCCCGTCTTGTAGTCGACGATCCGCACCTCACCGGTCGGCGCCACGTCCACCCGGTCGATGATCCCGCGCAGCCGCAGCCCCGAATCCAGCTCCGCCTCCACGAACAGCTCACGCTCGGCCGGCTCCAGCCGCGTCGGATCCTCCAGCGTGAACCAGCGCTCCACCAGCCGCTCCGCCTCACCCAGCCAGCGCGCCAGCCGCTCGCCCTCCGGATCGTCCGCGAACAGCTCGCCGACCTCCGGCCTGCTCTCCCGCAGCTTGTCCCACTGCCCGGGCACCAGCGACTTCGCCCGAGGCGCCGTACGCTCACCGGCCGGAGCGTCGAAGAGCCGCTCCAGCACCGCGTGCACCAGCGTGCCCCGCGTCGCCGCCTCACTCGGCTTCTCCGGCAGCCGGTCGATCACCCGGAACCGGTACAGCAGCGGACACTGCATGAAGTCACTCGCCCGCGACGGCGACAGCGACGAGGGAGCCGCCGGAGCACGCCGGGCCACCGCCCCGGAGCCGTCCCCGGCCTGCGCCGGCACGGGCACGGGCGCGCTCGCGGGCACCGCCGCACTCACCGGAGCCGCGCCCTCCACCACGCCCGGCGCCGTCCCCGTGTCCTCACTGCTGCTGTCCATGACCACAGACCATACGGCCCACCACCGACAGCGACCCATTCGCGGCGTGCGTCACCGGCGCGCGGCCGGGGCAAAGACAAGGGGTGCCGAGGCGTACCGCGCCACCCCGGCCGCATACCATCGACCCGAGACCCTTGTGCCCACAGGTGCGAGGACGCTTCGAACGAGGGGACACCGTGGACGTGAGCGGCGGGAACGGGCAGCCGCGGTCCGGCAGCGACGAGCCGGCCGACCGGCCCGAAGCCCCTGTGACCCCCGACCCCGACAACCCGGAACCCGGCCGGGAGACGGACCACGACCCGCACGGCACCGAAGGCGCCGCCCCCGAGGACCACGGCGGCAACCACCGCGAGGACCGCACCCCCGGCGCCGACCCGGGCCACGACCACCGCTCCCTCGCCCACTCCGGCACCGGTACCGGCACCGCCAGGAGCAAGGGCAGGGGCGAGCCGCCCCAGCCCCCCGCCGAACCCGGCGGCGGCATCCTCATGGGCCGCCCGTTCGGCGTACCGGTCTACGTCGCACCGAGCTGGTTCCTCGTCGCCGCCCTCATCACCTGGGTGTTCGGCGGCCAGCTCGACCAGGTCCTGCCCGAACTCGGCGCCCTGCGCTACCTCGTCTCCCTCTTCTTCGCCGTCGCCTTCTACGCCTCGGTCCTCGTCCACGAACTCGCCCACACCGTCGCCGCCCTCCGCTTCAAGCTCCCGGTGCGCCGCATCCAGCTCCAGTTCTTCGGCGGCGTCTCCGAGATCGAGAAGGAGGCCGAGACCCCCGGACGCGAGTTCATCCTCGCCTTCGTCGGACCCCTCCTCTCCCTGATCCTCGCCGGGCTCTTCTACCTCGCCCTCAAACCCGTCCAGCCCGGCACCGTCCCCGGCGTCCTGCTGGCCGGACTGATGATCTCCAACCTGATCGTCGCCATCTTCAACCTGCTCCCCGGCCTGCCCCTCGACGGCGGCCGGATGCTGCGCGCCGTCGTCTGGAAGATCACCGGCAGGCCCATGACCGGCACCGTCGCCGCCGCCTGGGTCGGCCGCGCGCTCGCCCTCAGCGTCCTGATCGGCCTGCCCCTGCTGAACCACTCCGGCCTCTTCGGCGGCGACGCCGACATCAGCAGCATGGACACCGTCACCGACGCCCTGCTCGCCGCCATCCTCGCCGCCATCATCTGGACCGGCGCCGGAAACAGCCTCCGCATGGCCCGGCTGCGCGAACACCTCCCCGAACTGAGCGCCCGCACCCTCACCCGCCGCGCCGTCCCCGTCGAGACCGACACCCCCCTCTCCGAGGCCCTGCGCCGCGCCAACGCCGCCGGAGCCCGCGCCCTGGTCGTCGTCGACGCCGACGGCACCCCCCTCTCCCTCGTCCGCGAGTCCGCCATCGTCGGCGTCCCCGAACACCGCCGCCCCTGGGTCGCCGTCAGCGGCCTCGCCCAAGACATCACCGACGGCATGCGCGTCTCCGCCGAACTCTCCGGCGAAGAACTCCTCGACACCCTCCGCGCCGCCCCCGCCACCGAATACCTCGTCGTCGAGGAGACCGGCGAGATCTACGGCGTCCTGTCCGCGGCGGACGTGGAACGCGCCTTCGTGAAAGCCATGGCAAGACCCGCCTGACAACGCCGCGGGGGCGAACCGGCCCATCCTGGGGGCGCGGGGAACTGCGCGAGTGACCACAGGCGGTCCGCACGTGCGCACCCAACAGCGCCCGCCGCGGCCTCGCAGCCGGTCAAACCCCCGGCAGGGAACCGGTAGGCTGGTCTTATGTCCGAACCGACCGGTGCCGCCCGCAGGCGCGGGCCCTTCAAGGTCGGGGACCAGGTTCAGCTGACCGACCCCAAGGGTCGCCACTACACGTTCACGCTCGAAGCCGGGAAGAACTTCCACACCCACAAGGGCTCCTTCCCGCACGACGAACTGATCGGCGCCCCCGAGGGCAGCGTTGTCCGTACCACCGGCAACGTCGCCTACCTCGCGCTGCGCCCCCTGCTCCCCGACTACGTCCTGTCCATGCCCCGAGGGGCAGCCGTCGTCTACCCGAAGGACGCGGGGCAGATCCTCGCCTTCGCCGACATCTTCCCCGGCGCCCGCGTCGTCGAGGCCGGCGTCGGCTCCGGCTCGCTCAGCAGCTTCCTGCTGCGCGCCATCGGCGACCAGGGCATGCTGCACTCCTACGAGCGCCGCGAGGACTTCGCCGAGATCGCCAAGCAGAACGTGGAGCGCTACTTCGGCGGCGAGCACCCCGCCTGGCAGCTCACCGTCGGCGACCTCCAGGACAACCTGTCCGACACCGACGTCGACCGCGTCATCCTCGACATGCTCGCCCCCTGGGAGTGCCTGGAGGCCGTCTCCAAGGCACTCGTCCCCGGCGGCATCCTCTGCTGCTACGTGGCCACCACCACCCAGCTCGCCCGGACCGTCGAGTCCATCCGGGAGATCGGCTGCTTCAACGAGCCGACCGCCTGGGAGACGATGATCCGCAACTGGCACATCGAGGGCCTGGCCGTCCGCCCGGACCACCGCATGATCGGCCACACCGGCTTCCTGCTCACCGCCCGCCGCCTCGCCGACGGCGTCGAGCCCCCCATGCGCCGCCGCCGCCCCGCCAAGGGCGCCTACGGCGAGGACTACGCGGGACCCAACGCCGACGGCGGCTCCGGCCGCTGACCCGCCCCGCCCCATCCAACGCGAAGGCGCCGTGGCCGAGTTTCCGGATCCCCTCCGGAACTCGGCCACGGCGCCTTCCGCTTGACCCCGCACCAGAAACCACGCCCCCGCACGCACCCCGCCCGCCACCACTGGAAACCGGCCCCCACCCCGCCGTTCCCCCCGCACAGTGACCTGTGGCACCATGCTGGCCACCCCCTCGGCACAGCCCTCACAGGAGACACTCCTAGTGCAGCAATCCGCCGTCCCGGAGCTCGCCCACGCCCACCCCCGTCCCATCCACTGGGTCGGCACCGCAACCGCGGTCGCCGGGGTGATCGCGCTGTGCTCCCTCGTGCAGCCCGGTCCGGCCACCGCCGCCCAGGCGACCCCCGCGACACCCGCGCCCGCGCCCGCCCGCACCACCGCCGCGCCCCCGCCCACCGAGGGCGTCGCCTTCCCGCTTCAGTGCGGCCCGGTCAAGCCCGTGGTCGCCAAGAAGACCACCGGGGACCTCGACGGGGACGGCAACCCGGAGACCGTCGCGGTCGTCCACTGCGACGCCCCCATGGGCACCCCGCCCGACGGCGTCTACGTCCTGACCCACGACGCCGACGGCACCGGCTCCCGCGTCGTCGCCACCCTGGTCGACCCCAAGGACCGCATCACTGTCACCGACCTCGCCCTGCGCGCGCGTACCGTGACCGCCACCCTGCTCGGCTACTCCACCAACGACGTGCCCAGGTGCTGTCCCGACGTGAAGAAGCCCGCCCAGTGGCAGTGGAAGGGCAACGCGTTCATACGCTCGACGCCGACGGCGTCCCACAGCGTCTGACCGCCTCCCCCTCCACCCGCACGCGCACACACGCGCGCGCGTGCCGCCGGCCTCCACCGGTACGCACGCGCGCCTCACCATGCCGGTCCGCCCGGCCCCCGCTCACTCCGCGTCGGGGCCGTACACCTCGACCTTGTCCGAAACGCGGCGTACATGGATGCACGCGCCCGGACACTCCTTCGCCGAGTCCACCACGTCCGTCAGCAACGGCAGCGGCACACCCGTGGTGGCCCCCACCTCCTGGAGCAGCTCGTCGTCGGCGCTCTTCACATAGGCCAGCCCGTCGATGTCCAGCTCGAACACCTCCGGCGCGTACTGGGCGCAGATGCCGTCGCCGGTACACAGGTCCTGGTCGATCCAGACCTCCAGCGCCTCGCCGCCCGGGGCCTCCTGCTGCACGGTCACCTCTCCTGCCGTCGGTTCGCCGGACCACGGTCCGGGGGCGCGCCCCGGCCCGGTCGGTACCGGCCGCTCATGAACACCCCGACCCTACCTCCCGCCCGCTTTTCCCTCCTGTGCGCCGGGGTGCGGGGGTTTCTCCCCGCGCACGGCCGGGACGGCGCACGCGGTCGGACGCCACCGGGCACCGGCGAAATCAAGCCGCCCCGAGCGGTCCCCGATGTCCCCTCGCATCACCCCGGCCACCCTCGTCATCGCTCTGTGTGATCATCGTACGAACTTCCGTACTCCTGCCCAGGAACCGGCCGGACGACCCGCACCGGACAACTCCAGCCACTCCTGAAGGGTCTTGACCACACCCGGCACGGAACAAGCGGCTTCCGAATCACGTTGAGTGGGTATCCCCTCCGTGCGAGAGGGAGCGCACCGGGTGACCGACGACACACCTTGACAGTCTTTGTGATCTAGGGGTTTCAATCGACACCCACCCAGGTAGGGTCTGGAAGCGTCCAGCTCCCCTTGGAGGAGGTGAGGACCGTGGCAGCCCACGACGACGACATGAACCGCGGCATCCGCCCGGGACGAGGGTCCGACGACCCGGCCGGGCAGATCGCTTACCTTGAGCAGGAGATCGCCGTCCTGCGACGCAAGCTCGCCGACTCTCCGCGGCACACGAGGATTCTCGAGGAGCGGATCGTCGAGCTGCAGACCAACCTGGCCGGCGTCTCCGCGCAGAACGAACGCCTGGCCAACACACTCCGTGAGGCCCGCGACCAGATCGTGGCCCTCAAGGAAGAGGTCGACCGGCTCGCCCAGCCCCCCGCAGGCTTCGGAGTCTTCCTCCAGGCCAACGAGGACGGCACCGCCGACATCTTCACCGGCGGCCGCAAACTCCGCGTGAACGTGAGCCCCGGCGTCGAACTCGACGAACTCAGGCGCGGCCAGGAGCTGATGCTCAACGAAGCTCTCAACGTGGTCGAGGCCATGGAGTTCGAGAGCGTCGGCGACATCGTCACCCTCAAGGAGATCCTCGAGGACGGCGAACGCGCCCTGGTGCTGGGCCACACCGACGAGGAACGCGTGGTCCGGCTCGCCGAACCCCTGCTGGGCATCACCATCCGCCCCGGCGACGCCCTCCTGCTCGAACCCCGCTCCGGATACGTCTACGAAGTGGTGCCCAAGAGCGAGGTCGAGGAACTCGTCCTCGAAGAGGTCCCGGACATCGGCTACGAGCAGATCGGCGGCCTCGGCGGCCAGATCGAGGCCATCCGCGACGCGGTCGAGCTGCCGTACCTCTACCCCGACCTGTTCAAGGAGCACGAACTCCGCCCGCCCAAGGGAGTCCTCCTCTACGGACCCCCCGGATGCGGCAAGACGCTCATCGCCAAGGCCGTCGCCAACTCGCTGGCCAAGAAGGTCGCCGAAGTCACCGGACAGGCCGCCGGCAAGAGCTTCTTCCTCAACATCAAGGGCCCCGAACTCCTCAACAAGTACGTGGGCGAGACCGAACGCCAGATCCGGCTCGTCTTCCAGCGAGCCCGCGAGAAGGCCAGCGAGGGCACCCCCGTCATCGTCTTCTTCGACGAGATGGAATCCCTCTTCCGCACCCGCGGCTCCGGCGTCAGCTCGGACGTGGAGAACACCATCGTCCCCCAGCTCCTCGCCGAGATCGACGGTGTGGAGGGCCTGCAGAACGTGGTCGTGATCGGCGCCTCCAACCGCGAGGACATGATCGACCCCGCCATCCTGCGTCCCGGCCGCCTCGACGTGAAGATCAAGATCGAGCGCCCGGACGCCGAAGCCGCCAAGGACATCTTCGGCAAGTACCTCACCGAGCGCCTCCCGCTGCACGCCGACGACCTCGGCGAGCACGGCGGCGACAAGGCGACCACCGTCCAGAGCATGATCCAGACGGCGGTCGAGCAGATGTACGCCGAATCCGAGGAAAACCGCTTCCTGGAAGTCACCTACGCCAATGGCGACAAGGAAGTCCTGTACTTCAAGGACTTCAATTCCGGCGCCATGATCGAGAACATCGTGGGCCGCGCCAAGAAGATGGCGATCAAGGACTTCCTCGAAAAGACCCAGAAGGGCCTCCGCGTCTCCCATCTCCTCCAGGCCTGCGTGGACGAGTTCAAGGAGAACGAGGACCTGCCCAACACCACCAACCCGGACGACTGGGCACGCATCTCCGGAAAGAAGGGCGAGCGGATCGTCTACATCCGCACCCTCATCACCGGAAAGCAGGGCGCGGACACCGGACGCTCCATCGACACGGTGGCGAACACCGGTCAGTACCTGTAAAAAGGCCGGCCGGCTGCGGGTGCCCCACGGCGGGCACCCGCAGCCGCCTGCTTTCCGGACCGCCACCGCAGCAGGCAAAGACGCAAATGATCTCCACACCAGCGCAAAGGCGTTCTAGGCTCTTTCCTACCGCCGAGTCGCGCAGTGCGGGGACGGGCACCGCACACGCACCGGAGCGCCAGCGGTACGCGAGCGGCGCCCACCACCGAGGGCGCCGCCGGGCAAGGAGGGCCGCATGACCGTACGGCGAGTAATGGGCATCGAGACGGAGTACGGCATCTCCGTCCCCGGCCACCCCAACGCCAATGCCATGCTCACCTCGTCCCAGATCGTCAACGCCTACGCGGCGGCGATGCACCGGGCCCGCCGGGCCCGCTGGGACTTCGAGGAGGAGAACCCGCTGCGCGACGCGCGAGGCTTCGACCTCGCCCGGGAGGCCGCCGACTCCAGCCAGCTCACCGACGAGGACATCGGCCTCGCCAACGTCATCCTCACCAACGGCGCCCGGCTCTACGTCGACCACGCCCACCCCGAGTACAGCTCCCCCGAGGTCACCAACCCGCGCGACGCCGTCCTCTGGGACAAGGCGGGCGAGCGCATCATGGCCGAGGCCGCCGAGCGGGCCGCCGCGCTGCCCGGCGCCCAGCCCATCCACCTCTACAAGAACAACACCGATAACAAGGGCGCCTCCTACGGCACGCACGAGAACTACCTGATGAAGCGGGAGACCGCCTTCTCGGACATCGTGCGCCACCTGACGCCCTTCTTCGTCTCCCGCCAGGTCTTCGCGGGCGCCGGACGCGTCGGCATCGGGCAGGACGGCCACGAACACGGCTTCCAGCTCAGCCAGCGCGCCGACTACTTCGAGGTCGAGGTCGGTCTGGAGACCACCCTCAAGCGACCCATCATCAACACCCGTGACGAACCCCACGCGGACGCGGAGAAGTACCGCCGGCTGCACGTGATCATCGGCGACGCCAACCTCTCCGAGATCTCGACCTACCTCAAGCTCGGCACCACGGCGCTGGTCCTCTCCATGATCGAGGACGGCTTCATCGCGGTGGACCTCGCCGTCGACCAGCCCGTACGCACGCTCCACCAGGTCTCGCACGACCCCTCGCTCAAGCACCTCGTCACCCTGCGCAGCGGCCGCACGCTCACCGCGGTCCAGCTTCAGATGGAGTACTTCGAGCTGTCGCGCAAGTACGTCGAGGAGCGCTACGGCGCCGACGCCGACGACCAGACCAAGGACGTCCTCGCCCGCTGGGAGGACACCCTCACCCGGCTCGAGAACGACCCGATGAGCCTGGCCGGCGAGCTGGACTGGGTCGCCAAGCGGGAGCTGATGGAGGGCTACCGCCGCCGCGACAGCCTCGACTGGGACGCCGCCCGGCTCCACCTGGTCGACCTCCAGTACGCCGACGTGCGCCCCGAGAAGGGCCTGTACAACCGGCTGGCGGCCCGGGGACGCATGAAGCGCCTCCTGACCGACGACGACGTCGAGCGGGCGCGTACGGCGCCGCCGGAGGACACCCGGGCGTACTTCCGCGGGCGGTGCCTGGAGCAGTACGCGGACGATGTCGCCGCGGCGTCCTGGGACTCGGTCATCTTCGACCTTCCGGGCCGCGACTCGCTCCAGCGGGTGCCGACCCTGGAACCGCTTCGCGGAACGCGAAATCACGTCAAGGAGCTGCTGGACCGCTGCCGCACGGCGGACGAGCTGGTCAGGGTGCTCTCCGGCAATTGAAACCCCTGCTTGGGGCATGGATTGGGTTCTTTTCGCAGGGTGGAAAACCCGGCGTCAGGGAATCATCGAGATGGCCCCCGTACGTTCCCTGAACTACGGGGCCGATGTCGGACCCGGCTTGTAGGGTCTGATCATCACCGAACGGCGAACTGAGCGGGGTGAGGGTTATGGCGACCAAGGACACCGGCGGCGGCCAGCAGAAGGCCACACGCTCCACCGAAGAGGTCGAGGAGCAGACGCAGGACGCACAGGGCTCCGAGGACCTCAAGGAGCGCCAGGAAAAGCTGAGCGACGACGTGGACTCCGTCCTCGACGAAATCGATGATGTGCTCGAAGAGAATGCCGAGGACTTCGTGAGGTCCTTCGTTCAGAAGGGTGGAGAGTGATCTCGCCTTTGGATCGAAGGTGAGGTTCGGGAGTCACGGTGAATCAAGAGGTGGGGGAGCGGCGCTGTTCGCGGTGCAAGCGTTTTCTCTCCAGGGATGCGTTCGCCGGCAACAGGGCCATGCCCGACGGCCTCCAGGCGTATTGCCGGGAGTGCTCTGCCGAGTACTACCGGCAGCGCCAGGAGGCCAAGGGCAAGAAAGTGCGGGAGAAGGTACCAGTTCCCCCGGGACACAAGCGATGCCCGCAGTGCACCGTCGTGAAGCCTCATTCGGATTGGGAGCGCAACAAATCCTCGTCCGACGGCTGGTCCAGCTACTGCCGTTCGTGCCGCGCCAGGCGCAACGAGGAAAGTCGCCTCAAGCGTCAGTACGGTCTCACCCTGGCCGAACGGGACGCCATGATCGCCTCGCAGCGGGGGCTCTGTGTGATCTGTCTGAACGCCCCCGCCGCACATGTGGATCACTGCCACAGGACGGGTAGGGTCCGTGGCGTACTGTGCTTCAACTGCAATTCGGCCATTGGCAAGCTGGGGGACGACCCCGAGGCCGTACGCCGGGCCGCCGCCTATCTGGAAGGAATCTCGTGGAAGCCAATACTCGTGGCACCGGGCGTCTACCAGCTCCCTTCCTGACGCCGGGGTCCTCCTCGTTCATGGACTTTCTCGCCGACCACCAGCCCGAGCTGCTGCCCGGCAAGCGGACGTTGCCGCCCACGCAGGGGGTGATCGAGGCTCCGCACGGGACGACCATCGTGGCCGTGACGTTCCCGGGGGGTGTCGTGCTGGCCGGTGACCGCCGGGCCACCATGGGCAACGTCATCGCGCAGCGGGACATCGAGAAGGTGTTCCCGGCGGACGAGTACTCGGCCGTCGGTATCGCCGGCACAGCCGGTCTCGCCGTGGAGATGGTGAAGCTCTTCCAGCTGGAGCTGGAGCACTTCGAGAAGGTCGAGGGCGCCCAGTTGTCGCTGGAGGGCAAGGCGAACCGCCTGTCGACGATGATCCGCTCCAACCTGGGCATGGCCATGCAGGGCCTGGCCGTGGTCCCGCTCTTCGCGGGGTACGACCTGGACCGGGAGAAGGGCCGCATCTTCTCCTACGACGTCACCGGCGGCCGCTCCGAGGAGCACAACTTCGCGGCGACGGGCTCCGGCTCGGTCTTCGCGCGGGGTGCGATGAAGAAGCTGTTCCGGGACGACCTGACCGAGGAGCAGGCCACCACCCTGGTCGTGCAGGCGCTGTACGACGCTGCCGACGACGACTCGGCGACCGGTGGTCCCGACGTCGCCCGCCGGATCTACCCGATCATCACCGTGATCACGGACGACGGTTTCCGCAGGCTGACCGAGGAGGAGGCGTCGGAGATCTCCCGCGCGGTGCTCCAGCGGCGTCTCGAGGAGCCGGACGGCCCGCGGGCCGCGTTGCTCTGAGCGCGGGCCGGGGTTCTCCCGGCCGGTCTTCTTCATCCGAGGTGATCCAGTGACCATGACAGAAAGGGACGGATAACCGGTGTCGACGCCGTTCTATGTCTCACCCCAGCAGGCCATGGCGGACCGCGCGGAGTACGCCCGCAAGGGCATCGCGCGCGGTCGCAGCCTGGTGGTCATGCAGTACGCCGACGGCATCGTGTTCGTCGGTGAGAACCCGTCCCGTGCGCTGCACAAGTTCAGCGAGATCTACGACCGGATCGGCTTCGCGGCCGCCGGCAAGTACAACGAGTACGAGAACCTGCGCATCGGCGGTGTGCGCTACGCGGATCTGCGTGGTTACACCTACGACCGCGACGACGTGACCGCGCGCGGTCTGGCGAACGTGTACGCGCAGACGCTGGGCACGATCTTCTCCTCGGCGGCCGAGAAGCCGTACGAGGTGGAGCTGGTGGTGGCGGAGGTCGGTGAGACGCCGGACGGCGATCAGATCTACCGGCTGCCGCACGACGGTTCCATCGTGGACGAGCACGGTTCGGTCGCGGTGGGCGGCAACGCGGAGCAGATCAGCACCTTCCTGGATCAGCGGCACCGGGACGGGATGACGCTGGCGGAGGCGCTGAAGCTGGCGGTGCAGGCGCTGTCGCGGGACACCAATGGCAGCGAGCGGGAGATCCCGGCCGAGCGCCTCGAGGTGGCGGTGCTGGACCGTACGCGTCCGCAGAAGCGGAAGTTCAAGCGGATCGTGGGCCGTCAGCTCGGTCGTCTGCTGGCGGGGGACGGTGCGTCGACGCTGTCGAAGAGCGCGGAGGACGACTCCGACGAGGAGTGAGGTTCCCGCGACCTCCAGGTGTGCGAGGCGGGTGTGCCCCGGCCGGTTCTCCGGCCGGGGTTTTCCGTGTTTCCGGGCACCGGTTGCCGGGCGTCGGCGGCTAGGCGCCTCTGGCGGGGCCCGTGGAGCCTCGTACGACGAGCTGGACGGGGATGTCCCCGTCGATGGGTGCGCGGCCGTCCAGGACGGCCAGGAGGGCTTCCATGCCGCGTTCGCCGAAGAGTTCGGCGTCGAGGCGGACGGTGGTGAGTTCGGGGTCGATGGCGGTGGCGAGGGCGAGGTCGTCGAGGCCGGTGACGGAGATGTCGTCGGGGACGCGCAGTCCGAGGCGGCGCAGGGCTTTGTAGGCGCCGGCGGCGAGTTTGTCGTCGTCGCAGACGACGGCGGTGGGGCGGGGTCCTGGCGCGGTGAGGGCGGCTTCGGTGGCGGCGCGGGCGCCTTCGATGGTGATGGGGGCGGTGGCGGTGCGCAGGCGGGTGCCGGGTACGGCGGCGAGGCGGTCGGCGAGTTCGCGGGCGCGGGCGCGGAAGGTCCAGGAGGGGATGTCGGCGGCGAGGTGGAGGACGTGGCGGTGGCCGAGGCCGAGGAGGTGTTCGGCGACCTGGCGGACTCCGTCGGCGATGTCGAGGTTGACGGTGGCGGCGCCGAGGCTGCCGTGGGGGTCGCTGTCGAGCATGACGAGGGGGAGTTGGTCGCCGCGGATGGCGGTGAGGGCGTCGGCGGCCATGGAGGAGGCGATGACGCCGTCGAGGGCGGCTTCGGCGGAGGCGAAGGGGTCGCGGGCGGGGCCGACGCCTTCGGGGGAGGGGTAGAGGACGACGCCGAAGCCGTGGGCGGCGGCGACGCGGGCGGCGCCGGTGTAGACGCCGGCGAAGAATTCGGTGGTGAGGGCGGGGACGACGAGGAGGACGGTGCGGGTGCTGCCGAGGCGGAGGTTGCGGGCGGCGAGGTTGGGGCGGTAGCCGAGGGTGCGGGCGGCTTCGCGGACGCGTTCCGCGGTGGTCTCGGAGACGCGGCCGCGCCATTTGTTGCCGAGGACGAGGGAGACGGCGGCCTGGGAGACTCCGGCTGCCTGGGCCACGTCACGGCTGGTCGGGCGCGTGCTGCTGCTGCGTGCCACCGTGGGCCTGCTCCTTCGTGTGGACGGGTGAACAGCGCACATGGTACGTATGAATGCGTTAGTTATACGTAACACTTCGGAGGCGTCGAGGCGGCCCGGAGGGGCTTGGGTGAAGGGCTGCACATGGCGACGGGGTATCTGGAGATCCTGCGGGCGAAACACGCGATGCGGCTGCTGACCGGCACGCTGGTGGGCCGGCTGCCCAACGCGGTGGCGTCGATCGCGCTGTTGCTGTTCGTGCGGGCCGAGGGGGGTTCGTACAGCCTGGCGGGGGCGCTGGCGGCGGTGTACGGGGTGGCGAACGCGGTGGGGCAGCCGCTGCTCGGCCGTCTGGTGGATCTCTACGGCCAGCCCCGGGTGCAGTTGCCTGCGGCGGTGCTGTCGGCGCTGGCGATGGCGGGGTTCGCCTTCGCGGGCATCGGTCCGCTGCCGCAGGCGTACGTCCTGGTGGCGGCGTCGGGGCTGTTCACGCCGCCGCTGGAGGGCGGGCTGCGGGCGCTGTGGCCCTCGGTGCTGCGCCGGGAGGACCAGGTGCACACGGCGTACGCGCTGGACGCGGTGGCGCAGGAGGTCATGTTCACGGCGGGTCCGTTGCTGGTGACGTTGTGCGTGTCGCTGTGGTCGGAGCGGGCGGCGCTGCTGGTGCTGAACGGGCTGGGTGTGCTCGGGGCGCTGTCGGTGGTGCTCTCGCGGCCGTCGCGGGAGTGGCGTTCGGAGCCGAGGGAGGCGCACTGGCTGGGCGCGCTCCGCTCGCCGGGGCTGCTGGCGCTGCTGGCGGCGTTCTTGTTCGTGGGTATCGCGATGGGGTCGATCGCGGTGGCGGCGGTGTCGTACGCGGACGGTCACGGGGGTGACGCGGTGTACGGCTGGATGATGGCGGGGGTCGGTCTGGGCGCGCTGGCCGGGGGCACGGTGTACGGGGCGCGGCGCTGGGCGGGGGCGCCGGAGCGGCGGCTGCGGGTGCTGGTGGCGCTGCTGGCGGTGTGTTACGTGCCGCTGACGCTGATGCCGGGTCCGGTGCCGATGGTGCTGCTGTCGGTGCTTGCGGGGGTGTTCCTGGCGCCGTGCATCGCGTGCGCGTTCGTGATCGTGGACCGACATGCTCCGGCGGGGACGGTCACGGAGGCTTTCTCGTGGCTGGTGACGACGTTCGTGGTGGGTGCGTCGGTGGGTACGGGGCTGGCCGGTCCTGTGGTGGAGGCGGGCGGGGCGCTGTGGGGTTTCGCGCTGCCGAGTGTGGCGGGGGCCGTGTCGTTGCTGGTCCTGCTGGCCACGGGGCGGGTGCTGACGGCCCCTGCGGGGGGCGGGGTCGTGGTGGTGTCCTCGGAAAATGATCCGAATCGTGCTGCCCAACCCCGTTTCAGTTCAGGGGATCGGGCGTAATGTTCATGCATGGACCGCCGCATTTTCGGGCTGGAGAACGAGTACGGCGTCACGTGCACGTTCAGGGGACAGCGGCGTCTGTCTCCTGACGAGGTGGCGCGGTACCTCTTCCGCCGTGTCGTGTCATGGGGTCGCAGCAGCAATGTCTTTCTGCGAAACGGCGCCCGGCTGTATCTCGACGTGGGCTCACATCCGGAATACGCGACACCCGAGTGTGACAATGTGACCGAGCTGGTCACTCACGACAAGGCCGGCGAGCGCATTCTCGAAGGACTCCTGGTGGACGCGGAACGACGCCTGCACGAGGAGGGAATCGCGGGCGACGTCTACCTTTTCAAGAACAACACCGACTCGGCGGGCAATTCGTACGGGTGCCACGAGAACTATCTGGTGGCCCGGCACGGTGAGTTCTCCCGCCTCGCGGACATTCTCATCCCGTTCCTGGTGACGAGGCAGTTGCTGTGCGGTGCGGGCAAGGTGCTCCAGACGCCGCGGGGCGCGGTGTACTGCGTCAGCCAGCGCGCGGAGCACATCTGGGAGGGCGTGTCGTCGGCGACGACGCGTTCGCGGCCCATCATCAACACACGCGACGAGCCGCACGCGGACGCCGAGCGCTACCGGCGTCTGCATGTCATCGTGGGCGACTCGAACATGTCCGAGACGACCATGCTGCTCAAGGTGGGCGCCACGGACCTGGTGCTGCGCATGATCGAGGCGGGCACCGTGATGCGCGACCTCACCCTGGAGAACCCGATCCGGGCGATCCGCGAGGTGAGTCACGACATCACCGGGCGGCGCAAGGTGCGCCTGGCCAGCGGCCGCGAGGCGTCCGCGCTGGAGGTGCAGCGCGAGTACTTCGACAAGGCGGTCGACTTCTGCGACCGGCGGGGCATCCGTACGGGCACGGTGGCGCAGGTCCTGGAGTTGTGGGGCCGCACGCTGGACGCGATCGAGACCGAGGAGCTCGACCGGATCGGTACCGAGATCGACTGGGTGATGAAGTACAAGCTCATCGAGCGGTACCGCGAGAAGCACAACATGACGATGTCGCATCCGCGGGTCGCGCAGATAGACCTCGCGTATCACGACATTCACCGTCGTCGTGGGCTGTACTACCTGCTGGAGCGGAAGGGGCAGGCGGCGCGGATCTGCAACGACCTGAAGATCTTCGAGGGCAAGTCGGTGCCGCCGCAGACGACTCGGGCGCGCCTTCGTGGTGACTTCATCCGGCGCGCGCAGGAGCAGCGCCGGGACTTCACGGTGGACTGGGTGCATCTGAAGCTCAACGACCAGGCGCAGCGCACCGTGTTGTGCAAGGACCCGTTCCGTTCGGTGGACGACCGGGTGGAGAAGCTGATCGCGGGAATGTAGTGCCTCCGCGTGAAGGGTGGTTTTCCGTGGGTGTCTGACGGATCGCCACACGGGCGCCGTACGTTTCCCGTACGGCGCCCTTCTCACGCCGTAGAGTTGCGCGCACGCCAACCGCAAGATCGACCGATTACGAGGCATCTCCGTGCGCCGACGTTCACTGCTCCTCGCCGCCGTTCCCGCAGGACTGGTCACGCTCGCCGGGTGCGGCGACGGGGATTCGAAGTCCAGCAAGGCGAGCGCGTCTCCGTCTCCGTCGGCGTCGTCCGCTCCGCCGCCGAAGATCGTGGACGGTCCGCTGCCGGCGATCACGGCGGGCAAGGAGTTCGGTCAGAAGCCGACGGTGGCCAAGGGCGAGGGGGAGCCGTCGAAGAACCTGGCGGTGCGCACGGTCATCGCGGGCAACGGCCGTGCGGTCGTGGAGAACGACTTCATCCGGGCGAACTATCTGGGTCAGATCTGGAGCTCGGGCAAGGTCTTCGACAACTCCTACGACCGGCAGCCGCTGGTGATCCAGTTGGCGCAGGGCAGCATCATCGACGGCTGGCGGTACGGGCTGGCGGGCAAGAAGACCGGCAGCCGGGTGGAGATCGCGGTGCCGCCGACGTGGGGGTACGGCGAGTCGGGCAACCCGCAGGCGGGGATCAAGGGCACGGACACGCTGGTGTTCGTCATCGACGTGATCGATTCCTTCAACTCCAAGAGCTCGGCCAAGGGCAAGCCCGTCCCGCAGAACGACGCGGCGCTGCCGAAGGTCGCCACGAACACCGACGGCGCCGCTCCGAAGGTGACCATTCCGAAGTCGGCGCCGCCGAAGAAGCTGGTGTCGAACTACGTGCTGGAGGGCGACGGCCAGGCGGTCAAGAAGGACCAGACGGTGCTGTGCCAGTTCCAGGGTCTGGTGTGGGACAGCGGCAAGGTGTTCCAGCAGACGTACGGCACCGGGCGGCTGAGCCAGTTCTCGGTGGAGCAGATGGAGCAGGTCGTCAAGGGTCTGGCGCAGGGCATCACCGGCAAGAAGATCGGCAGCCGGGTGCTCGTCGTGGTCCCGCCGGACCTCGCCTACGGCGACAACCCGCCCGGCGGGGGCGACATCAAGAAGGGCTCCACGCTCGTCTTCACGGTGGACATCCTCGCCGCGATGTAGGGCGCGCCGGATGCCCCGCGAGGGGCGGCGGAGCCGTGAGCAATGAAAGACTGTCCGTGTTACGTGTCGTACACAAGCAGGAGCTTTGACGTGAACATCGACAAGCCGGAGATCGACTTCCCGGGCGGCGAGCCGCCGGCGGACCTCGAGATCAAGGAGATCTGGGAGGGCGACGGCGAGGTGGCCGAGGCGAAGGACTTCGTCAAGGTCCACTACGTGGGTGTCGCCTTCTCGACCGGCGAGGAGTTCGACGCCTCCTGGAACCGCGGTACGCCGCTGGAGTTCCAGCTCGGTGTCGGCCAGGTCATCCAGGGCTGGGACAAGGGTGTGCAGGGCATGAAGGTCGGCGGCCGCCGCCAGCTCACCATCCCCGCGCACCTCGCCTACGGCGACCGTGGCGCCGGTGGGGCGATCGCTCCGGGCGAGACCCTGATCTTCGTCTGCGACCTGGTGGGCGTGAACAAGCGCTGACCCGGTGATCGACCGGATCTGATCGAGGAAGGGCCCGTACTCCGTGTACGGGCCCTTCTTTTATGACCTTTGCTGTCCGTAATGGCCCTTCTTCTTTGTTCTGGCTTTTGCCGCGCCACCGCTGGGCGGTACGGTCGACGATCGGAAGCACCAGAGGAAGGCGAAGGGCGTCGATGGCCATTGCCAAGGCCGAGCGGCTGATGAACCTCGCGCTGTGCCTGCTCGGCACACGGCGGCCGCTCAGCAAGCGCGAGCTGCGCGAGTCCATCGAGGCGTACCTGGAAGCGGGCTCGGACGACTCCTTCAACCGCATGTTCGAGCGGGACAAGGACGATCTGCGCGAGCTGGGACTCGTCATCGAGACCGTCGAGAACATCGAGGGCGAGGTCGGCTATCTCGCCCGCAGCGACAGCAACCGGCTGCCGCCCATCACCCTGGACGCCGAGGAGGCCGCCGCCCTCGGGCTCGCCGCCAAGGTCTGGCAGCAGGCCCGGCTCGCCGGTGCGGCCAGCGGCGCCCTGCAGAAGCTGCGCGCCGCCGGACTGCCCGAGGACGTCGACCCCTACGGCGCGCACAGCGCCCTGGAGCCGCGCATCCCGGTGCACGAGGCCGCCTTCGAGCCGCTGATGCTCGCCTGCCGCGACCGCCGCCCGGTGCTCTTCGACTACCGCAAGGCATCCGCCGCCCACCCCGAGCCCCGGCACGTCGAGCCGTGGGCGCTGGAGTGCTGGCGCGGCCACTGGTACCTCGCGGGCTGGGACCGCGACCGGGGCGCCGAGCGCGTCTTCCGGCTCTCCCGGATCACCGGAAAGGTCCGCGCCCGCGGCACCGGCTTCACCGCGCCGGTGCCCGACGTCGTCACCGTGCGCGAGACCGTGGCCGGGTGGGCCGGCGAGAGCGCCGACCGCTCCGCGCTGATCCGGTTGCGCTCGGGGGCCGGATATCCGCTGCGCGCGAAGGCCGCCAAGGTCCGCGACCTCGGCGACGGCTGGGACGAGCTGGAGATTCCGTACGGGCACGGCCTGGACGCCTGGCTGGTGGAGTTCGGGCCCGACGTGGTGGTGCTGGAACCGGCCGAGCTGCGCGCGGACGTGGTGGACCGGCTGCGCGCCGTGGCCAAGGGCTGATGGGGGAGCTGAGCACAACCATGGCAGGAAAAGCGGTCAGGCCCGCCAACGCCATCGACCAGACCCGGCGGATGCTGTCCCTGGTGACCTATCTGCGCGAGCGCCCCGGCGCCCGGATCGCGGACGTGGCACGCGCCTTCGGCATCACCGAGGACGAACTGGTCTCCGACCTCGACGTGCTGCCCATGTGCGGCACCAGCTTCCGGGGCGGCGACCTCCTCGACATCGACACCGACGGCGAGCGCATCTGGTGGCACAACCCCGCCGCCCTCGGCGCCGACGCCGCCGAACCGCTGCGGCTGGCCGCCGACGAGGCGACCGCGCTGCTGGTCGCCGCCCGCGCGGTGGCCACCCTGCCCGGTCTGCGCGAGAGCGACCGCCAGGCCCTGCTGCGCGCCACCGCCAAGGTGGAGACCTCGGCGGGCGACGCGGCCGGGGCCAGCTCGCGGCTCTCGGTGACCTTCGAGTCCGAGGGCGGCGTCTTCGCCGACGTGGACCGGGCCATCTCCGAGCGCCGCAGGCTGTGGATCCGCTACTACTCCCCGGCCCGCGACGAGCTGACCGAGCGCGAGATCGACCCGATCCGGCTGGTGAGCGTCGGACACACCTACGTCGAGGCGTGGTGCCGCCGCTCCGAGGCGCGCCGCACCTTCCGCCTCGACCGCGTGGCCGAGATCCGCATCCTCGACGAGCCGTCCGCGCCGCCCGAGATAGCACCCCGCGACCTCTCCGAGGCGCTGGTGCAGCCGGCCGCCGAGGACCCCGAGGTCGTGGTCGAGGTGGGCCCGGGCGGCCGCTGGGTCGCCGAGTACTACCCGCACGACAGCGCCGATGAGCTTCCCGACGGCGGGCTGCGTATCACTCTGCGCACCCCCGATCCGGCCTCGCTGCGGCGGCTCGCCCTGCGGCTCGGCCGCGACGGCCGGATCGTCTCGCCGCCCGAACTGGCCGACAGCGCCCGCCGGGCGGCCCGCGAGGCGCTGGCGGCGTACGAGTCCTACGGCGCCGACGACAGCGCCGACGGCGTGCCGGAGGGGGTGTCCGGCGGCGCGGACGGGACGTACGAGCGGGGGGAGCGCGGGCTGTGAGCGAGGTTTCGGTGTCCGAGGCACGGACGGCGGGCGGTGGCCGGGGGGCGGGGGTCCGGGGGATGACGGTCGCCGCCGCCTTCGCCGGGATGCGACGCGTGGTGCCGGTGGTGTTCAAGGCGGGCTGCCCGGACTGCCGGGGCCGCTTCGAACTGGCCGCGAGCGCGCTGCGCCTGGCCGTCGGAGCCTCCAGCCGCACCACCTTCTACGCCTTCACCTGCCCCGGCTGCGGGGCCGCGGTGCGCAAGCCCGCCGGGGAGCGGATCGTGGAGCTGCTGACCGGCGGCGGGGTACGCACCCTGCGGCTGCACTCCACCGCGTGAACGGGACCGTGAACCGACGGCCGTCCGGAACCGTCTAGGCTCTTCGGCATGTTCTGGCCGATGTTCGCGGTAGCCATGGGTTTCCTGGGTCTGGTCGTCCTCGGGGTGCTCGCCGTCCGGGTGTTCCTGGCGGCGCGGGGCCTGGGAGAGCAGGTCGCGCGGTCGGCCGACCGCATCGGCCGGGCCGCGGAGGACCTGGAGCGGGCCGCGGTGAGCGCGGCACGGGCCGCCGACACGCTGTGACGTCCGCCATCTCCGGGCCCGCGGGTCCCGGCCGTACCAAGGGCGGGGCGGCCCTCCTCCCTGTCGGACGACCGGGGCGGGCAGGTACGCTGCTTCTCGCGGTGCGCAGATCGAGGCTCGCATCGCGGACCGGGACGATGCGCGGGGATCGCTTCGCGTTCACCTCTGAGCGTTACGATCGCCGCGACCACGATCGCTCGGACGCCTGCCCGACTGGTCGGACAGCCCCCACCCAGCCGCCTCGGTGAGAAGGTAAAGACTTATGTTCGGAAGGCTCGGAGCCCCCGAGATCATTCTCCTCCTCGTCGTCATCATCCTGCTGTTCGGCGCGAAGAAGCTTCCGGACATGGCCCGCTCGCTCGGCAAGTCCGCACGCATCCTCAAGAGCGAGGCCAAGGCCATGAAGGAAGAGGGCGGCAGCAACCAGGCCGGCCCGTCCAACGGCGAGCAGCCCGCCGCGCAGCGCACCATCCAGGCCGCCCCGGGCGACGTGAACAGCGCGCGCCCGGTCAACGAGCCCACGGACACCACCCAGCGCTGACCCGCGGCCGGACCCCCGGCCTGCCGCACGAGATGAGGACGTGGGTTGCTCAAGTCTGCCCGCAAGCAGGAGAAGGACCCCGAGGGGCGGATGCCCCTGGCGGACCACCTGCGTGAGCTGCGCAACCGGCTTGCGAAGGCGCTGCTGGCCGTCACCGTGGTGACGTGTGTCGCCGCCTTCTACTACAACGACATCATCAACGTCGTCACCAGGCCGATCATGGACTCGGTCGGCTGCACCAAGTCCTTCGCGGAACTGGCGAAGTCGCCCGACGGCCACACCTGCGCGCGGATCACGGTCAACGGTCTGCTCGGACCGTTCACGCTCGCGCTGAAGGTCTCCCTCATGGCCGGTGTCGTGGGCGCCTCCCCGGTGTGGCTGTACCAGCTCTGGGCGTTCATCGCGCCCGGTCTGCACCGGCACGAGAAGAAGTACGCCCTCGGCTTCGTCGCCACCGGAGCCCCGCTGTTCTTCGCCGGTGCCTACTTCGCCTACAAGGTGCTGCCCACCTCGGCGAAGGTCCTGATCGGCTTCACCCCGCAGAACGCCGACAACCTGCTGCCGCTGGACGATCTCCTCGACATCGTCATGCGCATGGTGCTCGTGTTCGGTCTCTCCTTCGAGCTGCCGCTGCTGCTGGTCATGCTCAACATGACCGGCGTGCTCTCCGGCAAGCGGATGCTCGGCTGGTGGCGGGGCATGATCCTCGGCATCACCGTGTTCGCCGCCGTCGCCACCCCCAGCACCGACCCGCTGACCATGCTGGCGCTCGCCGCCCCGATCTGGGTGCTGTACTTCGGCGCGGTCGTCCTGTCGCTGCTCAACGACCGGCGCAAGGCCCGCCGCCTGGCCGCGGGACCCGACGACGACGAGGCCTCCGAGCTGGACCTCACCCCCGAGGCCATAGACGAGGTCGAGCCCGTCCGCGCCGGGCGCGCCCTGCCCGAGCAGGCGAGCGGGGAGCGGTCGGGCGACTACGACGACGTGACCTGACGTGAGGTGAGCGCTGCCGCGCCGAGCGGTGCCGAGCGCCGAGCGCCGCCGCACCGTCACCGGATGCCCCCTCCCACCTGGGACGGGGGCATCCTGCGTCCCGGCCCCGCCCGGAGCTTTCCGGATCTTCAAGGATCCCCCGACTTCCGGATAATGATCGTCCTGTTGTCGGTGCGGCCCGGTACGCTCGAAAGCACGATGACAGAGGACCTCTCACCGGCCGAGCGGTACGCGGCGTCCCGAGTGCGGGCCGCCGAGCAGGCCACCGCGCTCGCGGACTTCCGCGAGATGTACGACTTCGGCCTCGACCCCTTCCAGATCGAGGCCTGCCAGGCGCTGGAGGGCGGCAAGGGCGTCCTGGTGGCCGCCCCCACCGGCTCCGGCAAGACGATCGTGGGCGAGTTCGCCGTCCACCTCGCCCTGGAGCAGGGCAAGAAGTGCTTCTACACGACGCCCATCAAGGCGCTGTCGAACCAGAAGTACGCCGACCTGTGCCGCCGCTACGGCGCGGACAAGGTCGGCCTTCTCACCGGTGACAACAGCGTCAACTCCGACGCCCCGATCGTCGTCATGACGACCGAGGTGCTGCGGAACATGCTGTACGCCGGTTCCCAGACCCTCCTCGGCCTCGGCTACGTGGTCATGGACGAGGTGCACTACCTCTCCGACCGCTTCCGGGGCGCCGTCTGGGAAGAGGTGATCATCCACCTGCCCGAGTCGGTCACACTGGTCTCGCTGTCGGCCACCGTGTCCAACGCCGAGGAGTTCGGCGACTGGCTGGACACCGTGCGCGGCGACACCGAGGTGATCGTCTCCGAGCACCGGCCCGTGCCGCTGTTCCAGCACGTCCTCGCCGGACGGCGGATGTACGACCTGTTCGAGGAGGGCGAGGGCCACAAGAAGGCCGTCAACCCCGACCTCGTCCGGCTCGCCCGCATGGAGGCCACCCGGCCCTCGTACCAGGACCGCAGGCGCGGTCGTGCCATGCGCGAGGCCGACCGGGAGCGCGAGCGCAGGCAGCGCTCGCGGGTGTGGACGCCGAGCCGGCCCGAGGTCATCGAGCGCCTCGACGCCGAGGGCCTGCTGCCCGCCATCACCTTCATCTTCAGCCGCGCGGCCTGCGAGGCCGCCGTCCAGCAGTGCCTGTACGCCGGGCTCCGGCTCAACGACGAGGACGAGCGCGAACAGGTCCGCGCCCTGGTCGAGGAGCGCACCGCCAACATCCCGCCGGAGGACCTGCACGTCCTCGGGTACTACGAGTGGCTGGAGGGCCTGGAGCGGGGCATCGCCGCCCACCACGCGGGCATGTTGCCGACCTTCAAGGAGGTCGTGGAGGAGCTGTTCGTGCGCGGCCTGGTCAAGGCCGTGTTCGCCACCGAGACCCTGGCGCTCGGCATCAACATGCCCGCCCGCTCGGTCGTGCTGGAGAAGCTCGTCAAGTGGAACGGCGAACAGCACGCCGACATCACGCCGGGCGAGTACACCCAGCTCACCGGCCGTGCGGGACGGCGCGGCATCGACGTCGAGGGCCACGCCGTGGTGCTGTGGCAGCGGGGGATGAGCCCCGAGCACCTGGCCGGGCTCGCGGGCACCCGTACCTATCCGCTGCGCTCCAGCTTCAAGCCGTCGTACAACATGGCGGTCAACCTGGTCGAGCAGTTCGGGCGGCACCGCTCGCGCGAGCTCCTCGAGACGTCGTTCGCGCAGTTCCAGGCCGACAAGTCGGTCGTCGGGATCTCCCGGCAGGTGCAGCGCAACGAGGAGGGACTGGAGGGCTACAAGGACTCCATGACCTGTCACCTCGGCGACTTCGACGAGTACGCAGGGCTGCGCCGCGAGCTGAAGGACCGTGAGACCGAGCTGGCCCGGCAGGGCGCCAACCAGCGGCGCGCGGAGGCCGCCGTCGCACTGGAGAAGCTCAAGCCGGGCGACATCATCCACGTGCCCACCGGCAAGTACGCGGGCCTCGCGCTCGTGCTCGACCCCGGCCTGCCCGCCGGGCGGACCGGCGGCCACCGCGGCTTCGACCAGCACGACGGGCCCCGTCCGCTGGTGCTCACCGCCGAACGGCAGGTCAAGCGGCTGGCGTCCATCGACTTCCCCGTGCCGGTGGAGGCGCTGGACCGGATGCGCATCCCGAAGACGTTCAACGCGCGCTCCCCGCAGTCCCGCCGGGACCTCGCCTCCGCGCTGCGCACCAAGGCCGGGCACATCCCGCCGGAGCGGGCCCGCAAGAAGCGCTCCCAGGCCGCCGACGACCGGGAGATCGCCCGGCTGCGCACGGCCATCCGCGCGCACCCCTGCCACGGCTGCGACGACCGCGAGGATCACGCCCGCTGGGCCGAGCGCTACCACCGGCTCCAGCGCGACACCTCGCAGCTGGAGCGGCGCATCGAGGGCCGTACGAACACCATCGCGCGGACCTTCGACCGGATCGTGGCGCTGCTGACCGAGCTGGACTATCTGCGCGGCGACGAGGTCACCGAGCACGGGCGGCGTCTCGCCCGGCTCTACGGCGAACTCGACCTGCTCGCCAGCGAGTGTCTGCGCGAGGGCGTCTGGGAGGGGCTCAGCCCCGCCGAACTCGCCGCGTGCGTCTCGGCGTTGGTGTACGAGTCGCGGGTCGGTGACGACGCGATGGCACCCAAGCTGCCCGCGGGCAAGGCGAAGGCGGCGCTCGGCGAGATGGTGCGGATCTGGGGGCGCCTCGACGCGCTCGAAGAGGACTTCCGGATCAGCCAGACCGAGGGTGTGGGGCAGCGGGAGCCGGACCTCGGGTTCGCCTGGGTCGCCCACCAGTGGGCCTCGGGGAAGGGGCTCGACGAGGTGCTGCGCGAGGCGGAGATGCCGGCGGGTGACTTCGTACGGTGGACCAAGCAGGTGATCGACGTTCTCGGGCAGATCTCGGCGGCGGCTCCTCCTTCGGAGGGATCGACGGTGGCAAAGAACGCCCGTAAGGCTGTTGATCAGTTGCTGCGGGGCGTGGTGGCCTACTCGTCCGTGGGGTAGCTGTCGTCCGGCGGCTGCGGGTTGTCCGCGGCTTGTCGCGCAGTTCCCCGCGCCCCTTTCAGGTCGGCTGTCCTGCTCTGTGTTGAGTTGGGGCGGCCGGCCTTTTCGTATGCCCGCACGTGGCTACTTACTGTGTTCGAATAACTTCCCTGCGTGCAAATGGGGTTGAGGTTACTCCTGGTATCGCGGCGATTTCAGGTGCTTGCCGAATATGACACCGCGATGATCCGGTCGGACTAAGCTCGCCCGCGGCGCACCCGGTTGAGATGAATTCGGGTGCCTGTACCCAAACATACGATTCGCCCCAGAAGGCATCCATGGTGAGTGTTCAGAAACCTCCCGGTGTCCGTGAACGTCCTTACGCACGCGTGTTGTTGCCCCCCGGTCTGCTGATGATCGCCGTGACCGCCGCCGCCGTCGCCCTGACGCCGGCCGCCGCCCGTGTCGCCGTCGCCTGCTGCGGGGCCGTGGCCACGGTGCTGGTGCTCGTCACGGCCGGTGAAGCCGTGCGGCGCGGGCGGGAGTTGCGGACGGTACGCGCCGAACACGCCCGGCACACCGCTTACCTGGAGCAACGCGTCGCCGCCCACGACGCCCAGCTCGACCGGCTGACCACCGATGTGCTGCCCACGGCGGTGTACCGGCTGCGCGGCGGTGACCTGCTCCGGGAAGTGCTGCCCAAGGTCGTCGACAACGACCCCGAACTGCGGAACATGCCGCGCTCGCAGCGCGACCTGCTCTACGCGGCGCTGCGCGCCGTGGACCGCGAGATCTCCATGCGCGACGCCTCCGAGCGCGCGTTCGTCACCATCGCCCGCCGCGTCCAGGCCATCGTGCACCAACAGGCCAAGGAACTGCGGGAGATGGAGGAGGACCACGGCCGCAGCCCCGAGGTCTTCGACGACCTGCTGCGCATCGACCACGGCACCGCGCTGATCGGCCGTCTCGCCGACACCATCTCCGTCATCGGCGGCGGACGGCCCGGGCGGCAGTGGCCCAAGCCCGTGTCGCTGTACAGCGTGCTGCGCGGTGCGATGTCCCGCATCCTGGAGTTCCCGCGCATCAACCTGAGTTCGATCGTCAACATCAACATCAAGGGCACCTCGGTCGAGCCGATCATCCACGCGGCCGCCGAACTCCTCGACAACGCCACGCGCTACTCGCCGCCCACGGCCAAGGTGCACGTCACCGCCGTCGAGGTGCAGAGCGGTGTCGTCATCGAGATCGAGGACGCGGGCGTCAGCCTCAGCGAGGAGTCCCGGGCCCGCATCGAGAAGATGATCGACGACGCCAAGCACGCGGACGACGCCGACTCCCTCGGTGAGAACCCCCGGCTCGGCCTCGCGGTCGTCGGCCGGCTGTGCACCTCGTTCGACATGGACGTCTCGCTGCGCGCCTCCGCGTACGGAGGTGTCCGCGCCATCCTCATGGTGCCGCGCAACATGACCACCACCGAACCCGGTGTGGGTGTCGCCCACGGCATCGGCGCCACCGCCGTCCCCATGCCCGAACTCGGCGCCCTGGAAGGCCCCAAGCGGCCGCCCAAGAAGCGCCGGCCCACCAGCCCCCGCATCCCCGCCGGTGTCTCCCTGGAGGACGACGTCCCGGAGGTCACCGAGTGGACGCCGGGCGGGCTGCCGCAGCGCCGCAGCCGGGTGAAGACCCCGCTCGCCCAGCGGTACGCCGAGCAGGAGGCCATCGAGCGCGCCGAGGCCGAGGGCAGGCCCACCATCTGGTCCCAGCGGCAGGAACCCGAACCGGAGCCCGAGATCGACCCCGAGCGGCAGAAGCTGCTCGACAGGGAGCCCGGCCTGTGGGTCGACGCCTTCTGGGAGGGGCTGAAGAAGGACAACCCGGGCGTGCACCCGACCGACTTCACGCGGAACCCGACCGCGTATCTGCACCTGATCAACGACTCGGCCGACACGGAAGCCGGCGACGAGGGGGACCTCAAGTGATCCAGCAGCGCGCGAACTTCGACTGGATGCTCAAGCAGCTGCACGACGGTGTGCCGGGCATCGAGATGATCGTGGTCCTCTCGGCGGACGGACTGCGCATCGCCCGCTACGGCGGCGACCCGGACGCCGCCGACCGCATGGCCGCCGCCTGCGCCGGCGTGCAGAGCCTCGCGGGTGCCGTGGCGCAGGAACTGCCGGGCAGCAGCGGGGAGATGAAGCTCGTCGTCATCGAGATCGACGGCGGCTACTTCTATCTGATGGCCGCGGGCGACAACGCCTATCTCGCCGTGCTCGCCGACGTGGTGTGCGAACCGGGCCGGATGAGCGGCATGATGCGCGACCTCGTCGTCCGGATCGGCGCCCACCTCACCAGTCCGCCCCGGCGGAACGGGCAGACCGTATGACTCCACCGCGACGCACCCGGCGGGCACCGAAGGAACCACCCTCGCCGCCGCCCGTCCCCGCGCCCGCGCCCGCCGCGCCGGCGGAGGGCGAGGAGAGCCCGGGCAACCCGGAGCGGCTGTACGCCCTCACCGGGCTCAGCGACGGCGGACGGATGGACCTCGACTTGGTCACCCTGGTCGTGGCGCGTTCCGCTCCGCCGCGCTCGGGCACCCCCGAGCAGGCGGCCGTGCTCGGGCTCTGCGGCAACCCCTTGTCCGTGGCCGAACTGTCGGCCTATCTGAAACTGCCGTTCAGCGCGATGACCGTACTGATCACCGAGCTGATCACGGCCGAACTGGTGCAGGTGCGCGCCCCGATCGTCCGGCAGGCGAGGCCCGACCGTTCCATCCTCGAAGCGGTGATGCATGGACTTCAACGGCTCTGACACCCGGAGCGCCCCGATCCCCGGCCCGCGCACCGAGGACCGGCTCCCGCACACGGCGCAGGCCGCCGTGAAGATCGTGATCGTGGGCGGCTTCGGCGTCGGCAAGACCACCATGGTCGGCTCCGTCAGCGACATCCGGCCGCTGACCACCGAGGAGACCATGACCCAGGCCGGCATCGGCGTGGACGACAACTACGGCTCCGACTCCAAGACGGCCACCACCGTGGCCATGGACTTCGGCCGCATCGGCATCACCGAGAAACTGGTGCTCTACCTCTTCGGCACCCCGGGCCAGGAGCGTTTCTGGTTCCTGTGGAACCGGCTCTTCGAGGGCGCCCTCGGCGCGGTCGTCCTGGTGGACACCCGGCGCCTGGAGGTCAGCTTCGACGTCATGGGCCGCCTGGAGGAGCGCGGCGTGCCCTTCATCGTCGCCGTCAACTCCTTCCCGGACGCGCCCCGGCACCCCGTCGAGGAACTGCGCACCGCGCTCGACCTGGCCGAGGACATCCCGATCGTCGAGTGCGACGTACGACGCCGTGCCTCCAGCAAGGACGTGCTGCTGACCCTCATGCGGTTCCTGCACTCGCTCGCGCTCTCCGGAGCCCTCGTCTGACCCGCGCGGGCCCACCGACCCGCCTCCCATCCGTTCCCGGAGCGACACTGTGACGCCTGAATCCCACCCCCCGACGGGCACCCACGACCCCGGCGCGGGACCGCCGCCCGGCTGCCCCGCGCACCACCTCGGCCCCGGCGCCCTGCACCGCCTCCACGGCCCCGGCGCCGAGGACCTGGACGACCTCTACGAGTGCCTGCGCGAGCAGTACGGCCCGGTCGCCCCCGCCCTCCTCCACGAGGACGTGCCGATGTGGGTCGTCCTCGGCCACGCCGAGAACCTCCAACTGGTGCGCAGCCCCTCGCAGTACACCCGCGACAGCCGCATCTGGACCCCGCTGCTCGACGGCCAGGTCAAGCCGGACCACCCGCTGATGCCGCACATCGCCTGGCAGCCCATCTGCTCGCACGCCGAGGGCGACGAGCACCAGCGGCTGCGCGACGCGGTCACCTCCGCGATGGCCACCATCGACAACCGCGAGATGCGCCGCACCATCGGCCGCTACACCCAGGGCCTGGTCAACGCCTTCTGCGAGCGCGGCCACGCCGACCTCGTCCCGCAGTTCGCCGAGCATCTGCCGATGGCCACGCTGTGCGCGATCCTCGGGATGCCCGAGGAGTACAACGACCGGATGGTGCAGGCCGCCCGCGACGCGCTCAAGGGCACCGACACCGCCATCCAGAGCCACGCCTACGTCATGGAGGCGCTCGGCCGGCTCGCCCTGCGCCGCCGCGCCCGCCCCGAGAACGACTTCACCAGTCACCTCGTCACCCACGAGGCGGGGCTGAGCGACGACGAGGTCCGCGAACATCTGCGGCTCGTCCTCTTCGCCGCCTACGAGGCCACCGCCAACCTGCTCGCCAACGCCCTGCGCATGGTGCTCACCGAGCCCGGCTTCCGCGCCCGGCTCAACGGCGGCCAGATGACGGTGCCGGAGGCCATCGAGCAGTCGCTGTGGGACGAGCCGCCGTTCAGCACCGTCCTCGGCTACTACGCCAAGCAGGACACGGAGCTGGGCGGCCAGCGCATCCGCCGGGGCGACGGACTGCTGTTCGCGCCCGCCCCCGGCAACGTCGACCCCCGGGTACGGTCCGATCCCCGCGCGCAGATGAAGGGCAACCGCTCCCACCTCGCCTTCGGCGGCGGCCCGCACGAGTGCCCGGGACAGGACATCGGGCGTGCCATCGCGGACGTGGGCGTGGACGCCCTGCTGACCCGGCTGCCGGACATCCGCCTGGACTGCCCGGAGGATGACCTGCGCTGGCGTTCGTCCATCGCCTCCCGTCACCTGGTCTCGCTGCCGGTGCGGTTCGAGCCCAAGCTCCAGCAGGACGTCTCCCTGCCGCCCAGCCAGTCCCCGATCCCGCGCCCGCGCGAACAGCGGCAGATCGCGGCCCAGGCGAGGGCGGTGGCGCCGGCCCCGGTGCCGGAGCCGCGGCAGGAACCGGTGCGGCCGGCGGCCGAGCCGGTGCGCGTGTGGGAGTCCGTGCGGACGCCGGAGCCGGTCGGCGCGGCGGTCTCCGGCACAGAGTCCGGCCGGGAGAGCGTGTGGCGGCGGCTGATGCGCTGGTGGGTCGGGGAGTGAGGGTCAGTCCTCCTCGGCCCACGCGGCCGGGGAGGACCACGCCCGCAGCGTGCGGCCGCTGGTGAACGCGTGCCGCGCCCCCGTCACCGGGTCGGTGAACTCCAGCTCGCGCGCCAGCAGTTGCAGCGGGCGCCGGAAGACACCGGGCGGCTCGGGGTCGGCCACCTCGGGGTAGAGGGGGTCGCCGAGGATGGGGATGCCGAGGGCGTTCAGATGCACCCGTAGCTGGTGGGTCTGCCCGGTGCGCGGCACCAGCCGGTACCGGGCGAGGCCGTCCCGCTCGCGGTGCGCGGCGCACTCCACCAGCGTCTCGGCGTTCGGTTCGCCCGGCACCTCGAACGCGGCCAGCGTGCCGCGCTCCTTCACGATCCGGCTGCGCACGGTCCGGGGCAGGACGAGCCGCGGATCGTACGGCGCGACCGCCTCGTACTCCTTGCGCACCAGACGGTCGCGGAACAGCGTCTGGTAGGCGCCCCGCTCCTCGGACCGCACCGTGAACAGCACCAGCCCGGCGGTGAGCCGGTCCAGGCGGTGCGCGGCGCTCAGCGCGGGCAGGGCGAGGTCGCGGCGGAGCCTGGCCAGCACGGTCTCGGTGACATGGCTGCCGCGCGGGGTGGTGGCGAGGAAGTGCGGCTTGTCGGCGACCACGATGTGCTCGTCCCGGTAGACCACCTCCACCGGGAACGGCACCGGCGTCTCCGCCGGATGCTCGCGGTGGAACCACACGTACATCCCCGGCTCGTACGGCGCGTCCGGCGCCACCGGGCGCCCGTCGGCGCCCACGATCAGCCCGGCCTCGAACATCGCGGCGATCTTCCCGGGCCCCGCGCCGGTCAGCCGCTCCACCAGGTGTTCCCGCACGGTGGCCCACGCCCCGGCGGCGGGCAGCCGCACCCGCACCGGGTCGATTCCCCCGCGCTGGGGGAGCGGGGCGGGCGGGGGCGGGGTGCGGCGTCTCATCGGGTCCCAGGGTACGGGGGCGGCCCGGGCCGGAAATGCGGTGCGCGGGCGGGCGGGACGTTGGCAGGATGCCGCTCATGCCGATACTCGTACCCCCCGTCCTGCCCGCCGGCGCCCTCGCGCGTCTTCCCCAGCCCGTGATCCCCGCCGCCGACGGCCTGCTCCTGCGTCCCTGGCGGAAGGAGGACGCCCCGGGCGTGCACGCCGCCTTCCAGGACCCGGCGCAGCGCCAGTGGCACGGCAGGTTCACCGAGTCCGAGGACGAGGCCGAGGTCTGGATCGAGAACTGGCTGGGCGACTGGGCGGAGGAGAGCCGGGCCTCCTGGGCCGTGGCGGACACGGACACCGGCGAGGTGGTGGGCAGGGTCGCGCTGCGCGAGATCCACCTGGAGGACGGCTGCGCGGAGGTCGCCTACTGGACGGTGGCCGGAGCGCGCGGGCGGGGCGTCGCGGTGACGGCGACCGGGGCGCTCACCCGCTGGGCGTTCGAGGAGATCGGTTTCCACCGCCTGGAACTCACGCACTCCACGGCCAACGAGGCGTCCTGCCGGGTCGCCGCCAAGGCCGGGTACGACCTGGAGGGCACCCGGCGCAGCTACGTCCTGCACCAGGACGGCTGGCACGACATGCATCTGCACGCACGCGTGCACGAGCGCTGACGCGGCCCGCCGGATCGGCGGGCCGGGGGAGGGCTCAGGCGGCGGTGCCGTCGCCCTCCTGCTCGGCCTCGATGCGGGCGTTCCACTCCCGCTTGGACGCCTGCCAGCCGTCCTCGTCGTGGCCCAGCCGCCAGTAGCCGGAGATCGACAGATCCTCGCGCGGGAGCTGCCGCTCGACGCGCAGCATCCGGCGCAGCTCCTTCACGAAGGACGCCTCGCCGTGCACGAACACGTGGGGGCGGCCCTCGGGGAACTCCAGTGCCCGGACGGCCTCCACCAGGGCCTCGCCCACCGGGCGGTCGCCGCGGTGCAGCCAGACGACCTCCACGTCGGAGTCGATCTTCTGCTCCTCCTCGGGCCCGGCCACCTCCACGAAGGTGTGCGCGCGCGAACCCGACGGCAGCGTCTCCAGGGCGCGGGCGATGGCGGGCAGCGCGCTCTCGTCCCCCGCGAGGAGATGCCAGTCGGCGGCGGGGTCGGGGGCGTAGGCGCCGCCGGGGCCCATGAAGCGCAGCGTGTCGCCGGGGCGTACCCGCAGGGCCCACGGTCCGGCCACGCCCTCGTCGCCGTGGATGACGAAGTCCAGCGTGAGCAGCCGCTGTTCGGCGTCCCAGTCCCGCACGGTGTACGTGCGTGTCACCGGCCAGCTCTCGCGCGGGAGTTCGGCGCGGATCCGGTCCAGGTCGAAGGGCTCGGGGTAGACGATCCCGGGGTCGGGGGCGAAGAGCAGCTTCACATAGTGGTCGGTGTGGGTGTCGGCGGAGAACTCGGCGAGGCCGTCGCCGCCGACCACGACACGCTGGGTGTGCGGGGTCAGCCGCTCGGTGCGCACCACCTGGGCGGTATGGAGCTTGCGCGGCTTTCGCCCCGGACGCTCTGCCATGACGGCCTCCTGCTGCCTTGGTTAGGTTTACCTAAGCTAGCATCCTGGTCCGAGGTGCACGCTCCCTGCGGGGGAGTCGACGGCCATGTCCGGGACATTCCGTCCGGTAGCCCCCGGCGCCCAGGGCGCCCCCGCTCTCGTCGGGGTCACTCGCCAAGCGTGCCCAGGAGCCGCTGCAGGGAACCCCCCAGACCCCAGCGGGCGGCCAGCGCCTCCAGCGCCGCCGGGTCGCGCGGGGTGTGCGGCAGTGCGGTGTCCACGGCGGGCAGCGGGACGTCGCCGGCCACCCGGACCACCTTCGGCGCCACGTCCAGGTAGCCGCGCGCCTCGGTCAGCCGCCTGCGCTGGGCCGGGGTGAGCCGGGAGGCGGGGTCCTCGGCGGCCGCGACGATCCCGGCGAGGTCGCCGTACTCCGCCAGCAGCTTGGCGGCGGTCTTCTCGCCGACTCCGGGCACGCCGGGCAGGCCGTCGCTCGGGTCGCCGCGCAGCAGGGCCAGATCCGCGTAACCGCGGCCGTCGACGCCGTACTTCTCGCGCAGGACCGCCTCGTCGGTGAGCTGGAGGGTGCCGACGCCCTTGAGGGGGTAGAGCACACGGATGCAGCGGGCGTCGTCGACCAGTTGGTAGAGGTCGCGGTCGCCGGTGACGATGTCGACCGGGCCGTCCGCGCGGGCGGCGAAGGTGCCGATCACGTCGTCGGCCTCGTATCCGGCGACGCCGACGCGGGCGATGCCGAGCGCGTCCAGCACCTCCTCGATGACCGGGACCTGAGGAGTCAGGGTGTCCGGCACCTCCTCGGTGTCCGGTCCCGCCGGCTGCTCCTCGGCGACGCGGTGCGCCTTGTAGGAGGGGATCAGCTCCACGCGCCAGGCCGGGCGCCAGTCGGCGTCCATGCAGGCGACGAGCCGGTCCGGCCGGTGGTCCTTCACGAGGCGGTCGATGAAGTCGAGCAGCCCGCGCACGGCGTTCACCGGCGTGCCGTCCGGCGCCCGCACCGAGTCCGGCACGCCGAAGTAGGCGCGGAAGTAGAGCGAGGCGGTGTCGAGGAGCATGAGTCGTCCGGTCACGCTCGCATCATGCCGTACGGCACCGACAGCACGGCTCATGCCGGACGGCGACGGGGAGGTCGCCCGGAATGTGAGCTGGATCACTCTTGCGTTTGCCGTGTGGGCGTCCGGGCAGGCGCCGCCACGGAGTGGAGTAGTTGCTCATGTAAACAACAGAACGACCGCTCGTCTCCTCACCTTGCCGCCGAGACGAGAGGTATGCATGTCCTCCAGACTTGCCGCCGAGCACCTGTACAAGGTGTTCGGACCAGAACCGGACCAGGCAGTGCAGAGGCTCGAACAGGGCGCCGACCGTGAGGAGTTGAGGGCGGAAGGCGTCACCGCCGCCGTCATCGACGCCTCCTTCGCCGTCGAGCCGGGGGAGATCTTCGTGGTCATGGGCCTGTCCGGCTCCGGCAAGTCCACACTGCTGCGGATGCTCAACGGTCTGCTGGAGCCGACCTCGGGTCACGTCTCCTTCGACGGACAGGACCTCACCCGGCTCACCGCGTCCCAGATGCGCGAGGTGCGCGCACGCAAGATCAGCATGGTCTTCCAGCACTTCGCGCTCTTCCCGCACCGCAGCGTCCGCGCCAACGCCGCCTACGGCCTTGAGGTCCAGGGCGTGCCCCGCGCCGAGCGCGAACGCCGCGCCGACGAGGCCCTCGCCCTGTGCGGCCTGGCCGGCTGGGAGGACTCCTGGCCCGACGAACTCTCCGGCGGTATGCAGCAGCGCGTCGGCCTCGCCCGGGCGCTCGCGACCGACGCCGACCTGCTCCTCATGGACGAGTCGTTCAGCGCGCTCGACCCGCTGATCCGCCGTGACATGCAGGACCAGTTGCTGGAACTGCAGAAGACGCTGTGCAAGACCATCGTCTTCATCACCCACGACCTCAACGAGGCCATGCGCCTGGGCGACCGCATCGCCGTCATGCGCGACGGCCGCGTCGTCCAGACCGGCACCGCCGAGGACATCCTGCTGCGCCCCGCCGACGACTACGTCGCCTCCTTCACCCAGGACGTCGACCGGGCCCGGGTGCTGACCGCCGGGACCGTGATGGACACCGACGTGCGCGGCGACGAGGCCGACTGCGCCTGCGAGACGGCCACCCCCGAGACCCCGTTCACCGACCTGTGCGCGATCAGCGCCCGGCTCTCGCACCCCGTGGCCGTCGTCGACGCCTCGCGCGAGCTCGTCGGGGTCGTGCCCCGGCAGCGGCTCGTCGGGTTCCTCGGCGAGGAGGAGGGCAGCCCCGAACCCTGCGACAACCGGCGCGACCAGGGCGGGAAGAAGGTGACCGCCCATGCCTAGGATCCCGCTCGGCACCTGGGTCAACGACGTCGTCGACTGGCTCACCGGCCACATGGCGTGGCTGTTCGACTTCTTCAAGACCGTCTTCCAGGGCACCTACGACGGCATCGACACCGTCCTCCAGGCGCCCCAGCCACTGATCCTCGCCGGCATCCTCGCGATCGTCGCCTTCTGGCTGCGCGGCAGCGTCGCCGGAGTGCTCACCTTCGTGGGGTTCGCCTTCATCGACTCCCTCGGGCTGTGGGACGACGCGATGGTCACCCTGTCGCTGGTGCTCGTCGCCACGATCATCGCCCTGGTGATCTCGGTGCCCGTCGGCGTGTGGGCGGCCCGCTCGGACCGCGTCAGCGGTCTGATCCGGCCCGTCCTCGACTTCATGCAGACGCTGCCCGCGATGATCTACCTCATCCCGGCCATCCTGTTCTTCGGCACCGGAGCCCCCGCCGGCATCGTCGCCACCCTGATCTTCGCGCTCGCCCCCGGCGTGCGCATGACCGAGCTGGGCATCCGCCAGGTCGACAAGGAACTGGTCGAGGCGGCCGACGCGTTCGGCACCACGCCCCGCGACACCCTGCTGCGGGTCCAGCTCCCCCTGGCCCTGCCGACCGTGATGGCCGGCGTCAACCAGGTGATCATGCTCGGCCTGTCCATGGCCGCGATCGCCGGCATGGTCGGCACCGGCGGCCTCGGCGGCGACGTCAACGAGGCCATCGGCCAGCTCGACGTCGGCCTCGGCTCCGAGGCGGGCATCGCCATCGTCATCCTCGCCATCTACCTCGACCGGATGACCAGCGCGCTCGGCACCCAGGTCTCCCCGATGGGCCGCCGCGCCGCCGCCAAGCTGCGCGCCGTGCGCGGGGTGCGCATCCGCTCCTACCGGCCGCGTCCGGCCGTCGCCGTGATCGGCATCGTCGTGCTCGCGCTGGTCGCGGGCGGCATGGGGATCTTCGGCGGCAGCCAGGGCACCACCACCGCCGCGGACGCCGGAAACGTCGGCCAGGGCAAGAAGATCAGCATCGGCTACATCCCCTGGGACGAGGGCGTCGCCTCCACCTTCCTCTGGAAGGAGATCCTGGAGCGGCGCGGCTACCAGGTGGACGCCAAGCAGTTCGACGCCGGCCCGCTCTACACCTCCCTCGCCCAGGGCGACGTCGACTTCGAGACCGACTCCTGGCTGCCCACCACCCACGCGCAGTACTGGAAGAAGTACGGAAAGCAGCTCGACGACCTCGGCTCCTGGTACGGGCAGACCTCGCTGGAACTCGCGGTGCCCTCCTACATGAAGGGCATCGACTCGCTCGCAGACCTCAAGGGCCAGGCGTCGGAGTTCGGCGGCAAGATCACCGGAATCGAGTCCAGCGCCGGAGAGATGGCCCTGCTCAAGTCCAAGATCCTGCCCGCCTACGGCCTCGGCAAGGAGTACAAGGTCGTCGACAGCTCCACTCCGGCGATGCTGGCCGAGCTGAAGCGCGCGTACGCCGAGAAGAAGCCGATCGTCGTCACGCTCTGGTCCCCGCACTGGGCCTACAGCGACTACGACCTGAAGAAGCTCAAGGACCCCAAGGGCGCCTGGGGCAAGGGCGACGGCGTGCACACCCTCAGCCGCAAGGGCTTCGCCGCCGACGACCCCGTCGTCGCCAAGTGGCTGAAGGACTTCCGGATGAGCGAGAAGCAGCTCACCGGTCTGGAAGCCGAGATCAACAAGGCAGGCAAGGGCAAGCAGCAGGACGCCGTCCGCGCCTGGCTGAAGAAGAACCCCGGCGTCGTCGACAAGCTCGCCCCGGTGAAGAACGCGGGCGGCGCCACGCCCGCCGAGGCAAAGCGCCCCGTGAACGTCGCCTGGTTCCCCTGGGACGAGGACGTCGCCGTCACCTACCTGTGGAAGAACGCCCTGGAGCGGCGCGGCTACAAGCTGAACCTCAAGCAGATGGACGTCGGCCCGGTCTACACCGGCCTCGCCTCCGGCGACCTCGACGTCAACTTCGACGCCTGGCTGCCGTACGCCCAGAAGAACTTCTGGGACAAGAGCAAGGACCGGCTCGAGGATCTCGGCACCTGGTACAAGCCCACCTCCCTCGAAGTGGCCGTCCCCTCCTACGTCAAGGGCGTGAAGTCCCTGGCCGATCTCAAGGGCAAGTCCTCGACGTTCGACGGGAAGATCATCGGCATCGAGCCCGGCACCGGCGAGATGAACCTGCTCAAGAACAAGGTCCTGCCCGGATACGGCCTGGACAAGGAGTACAAGGTCGTCGACGGCTCCACCCCGGCGATGCTGGCCGAGCTGAAGCGGGCCTACGCCAAGAAGGAGCCCGTGGCCGTGGTGCTGTGGTCGCCGCACTGGGCGTACAGCGAGTACGACCTGACCAAGCTGGCCGACCCGAAGAAGGAATTCGGCGTGGGCAACACCATCCGCACCATCTCCAGCCGGAAGTTCCCGGAGCAGTACCCGCAGCTCACGAAGTGGATCAAGGGCTTCAAGATGAGCGAGGACGAGCTGGGCAGCCTGGAGGCACGGATCACCAAGGCGGGCCAGGGCAAGACCGAACAGGCCGTCGCCGCCTGGGTCGGGCAGCACCCGGACGTCGTACGGCGCATGACCCCGCAGTGACGACTCGGTAACCCGCGCACGGAAAGAATCCGGCCAACCACACAGCGCGAGGCGCAGCCCCGAGCGTCTCACCCCACCCGTCCGCCCGGCACCGCTCCCAGGTGCCGGGCGGACCGCGCGCACCAGGGAACACCCGCGGCGGCGACGGCATTGAAAGGTACAGCCGAGGGTGCCCGGCGGACACCGGAGGAAGGAGTGCCCGACTCCCGGGCGACCGACCGACGGCCACCGGCCCCACGGCGCCCCGGCCGGACCCGTGGCGTGAACCGTCGCGTCGGTCGTGACCGGTATGACATCGATGCGACAGACGCGCGAAACGGTTTGCCGAACATGCGTAGGGTGCAGACAACCTTGCGGACAACGTTTTGGGACACGGGTGCCGCCGAATGGGTACCCGGGCAGCCGCGCGACGCCTGAAGGAGGGAGCCGCAGCGATGGGCGACCACAAAGAGCGACAGCCCGTGCGGGTCGGCGCGGCCGTCCGGCGGCGTCGCCGTGCCCTCGAACTCACCCTCGCGGTCGTGTCGGAGCGCAGCGGCCTGTCGGTGCCCTTCCTCAGCCAGGTGGAGAACGACCGGGCCCGCCCGAGCCGCACCTCCCTGGAGAAGCTGGCCGACGCCCTGCGCACCACCGCCGTCGAACTCCTCGCCGCGGCCGACCCCGCGTGCAGCGTCGACGTCGTACGCGCCGAGCATGTCGAGGACGGCGACTTCGAGCCGCGCACGCGCCCCCTGGTGCGCGGACACCACCAGCTGCACGCCTCCGAGTTCACCGGCGACCACGACGCGGGCCGCGAGTTCCGCCACCGCAACGACGAGCTGATGTACGTCGCCGACGGCGCGGTGGAGATCGAGGCCGAGGGACGCGCCTATCGCCTCGGCAGGGGCGACACCCTCTATCTGACCGGCGGCGTACGGCACCGCTGGCGGGCCACCGTGCCGGACACCCGGGTGATCGTCGTGGCCGTCGCCGAGCACATCGAGGCGGTCAAGGACCGGTCCCGCTAGTGGGGGCGGTGTCCCCGGTGCGGGTGGTCTCCCTGGTCCCGTCCCTCACCGAGGCGGTCGCCACCACCCTGCCGGGCGCCCTCGTCGGCGCCACCGACTGGTGCACCCACCCCGCCGGCCTGGCCGTCAGCCGCGTCGGCGGCACAAAGAACCCCGACATCGCGCGGATCACCGCCCTCGCCCCCGACCTCGTCATCGCCAACGAGGAGGAGAACCGCGCCCCCGACCTCGCCGCCCTGCGCGCCGCGGGCCTGGAGGTACTGGTCACCGAGGTGCGCACCCTCCCACAGGCCTTCCGCGAACTGGACCGCGTCCTCACCGCCTGCGGCGCCCGCACCCGGCCCCGCTGGCTCGACGAGGCGGAATCCGCCTGGACCGCGCTCCCCGCGCCGGATTCGCCCCCCGCCGCCGCCGTCGTGCCGATCTGGCGCCGCCCCTGGATGGTCCTCGGCCGCGACACCTTCGCGGGTGACGTCCTGGCCCGCCTCGGCATCCGCAACGCCTGCGCCGGCCACCCCGAGCGCTACCCCCGCATCCCGCTGCCCGAGCTGTGCGCCACCGCCCCCGACCTCGTCGTCCTCCCCGACGAGCCCTACCGCTTCACCGCCGACGACGGACCCGAAGCCTTCCCCGGACTGCCCTGCGCCCTCGTCAGCGGACGGCACCTGACCTGGTACGGGCCGTCACTGGCCGAGGCTCCGGACGCGCTGGCCGGGGCGCTGCGGGCAGCCGTCCGCTGAGCAGACCGCGCAGGGTGCCGGACGCGGCGGCGGCCCAAGCGGCCAGGAGCAGGACGTAGAGCCCGGCCGCGAGGACCGCGTACGCCGTCAGCCCCGTGTGCCGGGCGAGCGAGGCCGCGCCCGTGACACACGTGCCCACCGGGAAGGTGAACGCCCACCACGTCAGCGAGAACCCCATCCCGCGCCGCCGCGCCCGGACCACCTGCGCGGCCGCGAACGCCAGCCACAGCAGCGCGAACCCCATGACCGGGACCCCGTAGAGCACGGCGAACACCGCGAGCCCGTGCGCGTACGGCTCCGGTACGACCCCGGGCGCCAGGTCCGCGACGGCGCCGGTCGCGGTGGTGGACTGCCCCAGCGGGCCGAGCACCAGGAACAGGGCCGGGGTGAGCGCGAGCGGCAGCGGGCCCGCCAGGAGGAGGCGCGCGAGGATCAGCGGCAGCATCAGCAGCGCGGCCAGCAGACTGAGCCCGAACAGCGCGAAGCAGCCGAGCAGCAGGGTCGCGCGCGGCTGCCCCGGCGGCAGACACGGTACGAGGGCCGGTCCCAGCGCTGCCGACACCATCGGGGCGACCAGCGGCAGCAGCCAGACCGGGGTGGCCTGCGCCGGCTCGATCCGGTGCCGTACGACCATCAGATACGGCACCGCGACCGCCGCCACCAGCCCCACCGCCGTACCCGCCGAGAACAGCACGGTGTCCAGCGCGACGGCCGTCCCCGCGCCGAGCAGACCCCGCCCCGCCGTCAGGGCGGCCCCGCCGACCGCCAGCAGGGCCATCGACAGACAGCCGTAGAACGGCGCCGTCGCCGGGTCGAGGAGGTGGGCGCGGGCCTGGTCGCGGTGGTGCGTCCAGTGCAGGACGCGGGCGGCGAGGAGCGCGCTCAGGAGGACGAGGGACAGCGCCCAGGCGGCGGCGAGGACCGGCTGCGGGGGCCGGACGCGCGCGGGCAGTGCGGCGCCCGCTCCGGCGAGGGCGGCGGTGCCCATGACGACGGAGTACCAGGGGGGACCGAGGTGCCGGACGCGGGCGGCCCGTACGGCGCCCTCGCCGGGGACGGCGGGTGGACAGAGGACAGGGGTGACCATGACGTCAGCTTCGCCGCCCCTACCGGGACCGACCAGGGACCTCGTCCTTATCGGGGCATAAGCTGGGTTTATGAGTGACAGCGAGGTTCCGCTGGCGCACCGGGTGCCCGATCTGGGCGCGCTGGAGCTGCTGCTCGCCGTGGCGCGGCTCGGCAGTCTGGGCGCGGCGGCGCGGGAGCTGGGCATCACCCAGCCCGCCGCCAGCAGCAGGCTGCGGTCCATGGAACGGCAGCTCGGCGTGGCCCTGGTGGACCGCTCGCCGCGCGGCTCGCGCCTCACCGACGCGGGCGCGCTGGTCACCGACTGGGCGCGACGGGTGGTGGAGGCGGCCGAGGCGTTCGACGCGGGCGCGCGGGCCCTGCGTGACCGGCGGGACTCGCGGCTGCGGGTGGCGGCCAGCATGACCATCGCGGAGTACCTCCTGCCCGGCTGGCTGCTCGCCCTGCACGCCGGACGCCCGGGGACGGCGGTCTCGCTGCTCGCCGGCAACTCCGCGCGGGTCGCCGAACTCCTGCTCGCGGGCGAGGCCGACCTCGGCTTCGTGGAGGGGCTGACCGTGCCGACGGCGCTGGACTCGGCGGTCGTCGCCCGGGACCGCCTGGTCGTCGTCACCGCACCCACCCATCCGTGGGCCCGCCGCAGCCGCCCGCTCGCCCCCGAGGAACTCGCCGCCACCCCGCTCATCCTGCGCGAACGCGGCTCCGGCACCCGGCAGGTCCTGGACGCGGCCCTCGGTGGCCTCGCCCGGCCGCTGATCGAGCTGTCCTCCACCACGGCGGTGAAGGCGGCTGCCGTGGGCGGGGCCGGGCCTTCCGTGCTCAGCGAGCTGGCCGTGGGGGAGGAGCTGGCGACCCGGCGGCTGGTGGGGGTTCCGGTGGCGGGGCTCGCGCTGCGGCGGGAGTTGCGGGCGGTCTGGCCGGTCGGGCACCGGCCCACGGGTCCGGCGCGGGAGCTGCTGGCGCTGACGCGGAGTTGAGCCGGAGCGGGGGCGAGGCGGGCCGAGGCGGCGGGGTGGGCCGAGGCGGCGGGGTGGGCCGAGATGGGCCGGGGCGGGCCGGGGTCAGGAGGCTGCCGCGTCCACCAGTGCCCGCATGACCCGTAGGTCCTCGCCCATCTCGGGGTGCCACTGCACACCGAGCACCCATCCCTCGGCCGGCGGGAGTTCGACCGCCTCCACCGTGCCGTCCTCCGCGTGAGCGGAGGGGATCAGGTCCCGGCCCAGGCGGTCGACGCACTGGTGGTGGTACGTCGGCACGTGGGCCGTCTCCTCCGGGGCGACCTCGGCGTACAGCGTGCCCTCGACCGGGGTCACCGGGTGCGTGCCGAAGGCGCCGGTCTCCACCACGTGACCGTCCAGGTGCTGGACGAGGGTGCCGCCGAGGGCGACATTCAGGAGCTGCATCCCCCGGCAGATGCCGAGGAGCGGTACGCGGGCTTCCAGCGCCGCCTCGATCAGCGCCAGTTCCCAGGTGTCCCGTTCGTGGGCGGGCGGCCCCGTGCGGGGGGAGCGCTCGGCGCCGTAGCGGGCCGGGTCCACGTCGGGGCCACCCGCGATCACCAGCCCGTCGAGGCGGGCCACCGCGGCGGCGGCGCGCTCGGGACCGTCCGGCGGGAGCAGGGCCGCGATGCCTCCGGCGCGCTGCACCAGGCGGTGATAGGCGGCGGGCAGCAGGGCGGCGGGGAGTTCCCACACACCCCAGCGGGCGGCGCCCTCCAGGTAGGTGCTCACGCCGATCAAGGGCGGCTGTCCGGTCACGCTGCGCTCCCGTCGTACAAAGGTATCGTCTCCTACCTTTGCAGAACCCGGCTCACGCCAGGAAGCCCCGCAGCAGCGCCGCCGTGCCCGCGCAGTGCTCGCGCGCGATCTCCCGGGCGGCCTCCGCGTCGCCGGTGAGCACCGCCTCCACCAGGGCGGTGTGCTGGCGCTGGGAGTGCTCCAGGTTGCGCACCAACAGCGGGATGCAGTCGAGGAGTTCGTTGACGCTCGCCCGTACCGCCGCGTACCGCGCCGCCAGCGACGGAGAGCCGCACAGCTCGGCCAGGGTCAGGTGCAGCAGGGTGTCCAGGCGGCGGTAGTCCGCGAGCGGGGCGTCGTGGGTGCGCTCCAGGGCCCGCCGCAGCCGGACAGCGCCGTCCTCGGTGAGCCCGTGCGCCGCGCAGAGTCCGGCCGCGCCGGTCTCCAGCACCTCGCGGAAGCGGAGGACGTCCTCGATGTCGACCTCGCTGACGCGCCGCCGCAGTTCGTCCTCGCCGCCCGCGTCCGCGCGGGGCCGTACGAACGTGCCGCCGTACCGGCCGCGCCGCGACTCGACCAGGCCCTGGTCGTGCAGCACCTTGAGGACCTCGCGCAGGGTGACGCGGCTGATCCCGAGACGTTCGGCCAACTCCCGCTCCGCGGGCAGCCGGTCGCCACCGGGCACCAGTCCGAGGCGGACCACCTGGAGGATCTGCTCCAGAGCCTCCTCGAAACCGTTGCCCGCGCGCACGGGGCGCAGCACGGCGCCGAGGCGGTCGGCGGGCTCGCAAGCGCCGGCTCCCGGGGCGTGAGTCTCCGGTGGGCGAGTCTCCCGTACGTGGGTGTCCCGTATGTCGGTGTCCCGCGGCATCCGGCCGCGCCCCCTTCCCAAGCAATGGTCTCCGGCAATACCTTATGGCCACCGGACCGGCCGCACCGCGCGAAGGAGCCTAAGGAGGCTTTTCTGGTGGCAGACCGCACACCCCCGCTGACCGTCGAGGAACTGCGGGCGCTCGTCGCCGGCGGCGAGATCGACACCGTCGTCCTCGCCTTCCCCGACATGCAGGGGCGGCTCCAGGGCAAGCGGTTCGCCGCGCGCTTCTTCCTCGACGAGGTCCTCGGCCACGGCACCGAGGGCTGCAACTACCTGCTCGCCGTCGACACCGAGATGAACACCGTCGACGGCTACGCCATGTCCTCCTGGGACCGCGGCTACGGCGACTTCGCCATGCGTCCCGACCCCGCCACCCTGCGCCGTCTGCCCTGGCACCCCGGCACCGCGTTCCTGCTGGCCGACCTCGCCTGGGAGGACGGCACCCCGGTCACCGCCGCCCCGCGCCAGATCCTGCGCCGCCAGCTCGACCGGCTCGCCGCGCTCGGCTACACCGCCCAGGTCGGCACCGAGCTGGAGTTCATCGTCTTCAAGGACAGCTACGAGCGGGCCTGGGACGCCAACTACCGGGACCTCACCCCGGTCAACCAGTACAACGTCGACTACTCCATCCTCGGCACCGGCCGCGTCGAGCCCCTGCTGCGCCGCCTGCGCAACGACATGGCGGGCGCCGGGCTCACCGTGGAGTCCGCCAAGGGCGAGTGCAACCCCGGCCAGCACGAGATCGCCTTCCGCTACGACGAGGCTCTGGTCACCTGCGACCACCACGCGCTGTACAAGACCGGCGCGAAGGAGATCGCCGCGCAGGAGGGGGTGTCCCTGACGTTCATGGCGAAGTTCAACGAACGCGAGGGCAACTCCTGCCACATCCACCTCTCGCTGGCCGACGCCTCCGGGGGCAACGCGATGGCGGGGCCCGACGGGATGTCCGACGTGATGCGGCACTTCCTGGCGGGACAGCTCGCGGCGCTGCGGGACTTCTCCCTGCTCTACGCGCCCAACATCAACTCGTACAAGCGCTTCCAGCCGGGCTCCTTCGCGCCCACCGCCGTCGCGTGGGGGTACGACAACCGGACCTGTGCGCTGCGGGTGGTCGGCCACGGGCGCTCGCTCCGCTTCGAGAACCGGCTGCCGGGCGGCGATGTGAACCCGTACCTCGCTGTCGCCGGGCTCGTCGCGGCCGGGCTGTACGGCATCGAGCAGGGGCTCGAACTGCCCGAGCCGTGCGCGGGCAACGCCTACGCCGCCGAGTACGACCACGTGCCCGCGACCCTGCGCGAGGCCGCCGACGTGTGGGCGGCGAGCGCACTGGCGAAGGAGGCGTTCGGGGAGGAGGTCGTGGCGCACTACCTGAACATGGCGCGGGTGGAACTGGCCGCCTTCGACGCGGCGGTGACGGACTGGGAGCTGCGGCGATCGTTCGAACGGCTGTGAACCGGGTTCACGGGGAGCAGGGGTGACGGCCGGTACACGCTGATCGGGGCGTGTGAACTGCTCCGTGTGCCAGACGCCTGTGAGCGGCGTCGGCCGTCAGGACGCCGTGAACCGTTCTCCCCGCCGAGCCCCTGTGAACCGCGCCGGCTGCCAGGCGCCTGTGAACCGCCCCGCCCACTCCGCGGCCCGTGGATCGTCTCGCCCATCCGGCGTCTGTGAACCGCCCCCGCCCGCCGAGCCCCTGTGAACCCCCCTCCTCGCCCCACCCCCGTGAACCGCCCTCCCCGAAAGGTCACCCCTTGACGGACCCGCAAGAACTTCAGGTGGTCAACCCCGCCACGGAGGAACTCCTCGCCACCGTTCCCGCCGCGAGCGAGGACGACGTGGCAGCCGCCGTCACCCGCGCCGCCCGCGCGCAGGAGACCTGGGCCGCCCTCGCCCCCGCCGACCGTGCCCGGCTGCTGCGCCGCTTCGCCGATGCCGTCGACGCCCACACCGAGGAGCTCGCCCGCATCGAGGTCCGCGAGGCCGGTCACACGATCGGCAACGCCCGCTGGGAGGCCGGCAACGCCCGCGACCTCCTCCTCTACGCGGCCGGTGGCATCGAACGGCTCCTGGGCAAGCAGATCCCCGTGCCCGGCGGCTGGGACGTCACCTTCCACGAACCGCTCGGCGTGGTCGGCGTCATCGCCCCCTGGAACTTCCCCATGCCCATCGCCGCCTGGGGCTCCTTCCCGGCCCTGGCCGCGGGCAACGCCGTCGTCCTCAAGCCCGCCGAGGCCACCCCGCTCACCGCGCTCCGCCTGGCCGAACTCGCCCTGGAGGCGGGTCTGCCCGAGCACCTCTTCCAGGTGCTGCCGGGCTACGGCCACACCGCCGGACGCGCCCTGGTCGAGCACCCCGGTGTGGCCAAGATCGTGTTCACCGGCTCCACCCGCACCGGCCGCGAGGTGATGGAACGCTGTGCCCGGCAGGTCAAGCCGGTCACCCTGGAACTCGGCGGCAAGAGCCCCAACGTCGTCTTCGCCGACGCCGACCTCGAAACCGCCCTCGACCCCTTCTCCTTCCTCGACAACTCCGGCCAGGACTGCTGCGCCCGCACCCGCGTCCTGGTGCAGGAGGAGGTCTACGAGGAGGCCCGCGCCTTCCTCGCCGACGCGCTCGCCGCCGTCGTCGTAGGCGACCCCGCCGACGAGAAGACGCAGATGGGCCCGCTGATCTCGCGCGCCCAGCTCGACCGCGTCCGCTCCTACGTCCCCGACGGCGCCCCCGCCCTGCGCGGCACCGCGCCCGAAGGACCCGGCTTCTGGTTCCCGCCGACCGTCCTCACCGACGCGACCCCCGACAGCCCGGCCGCCCGCGAGGAGATCTTCGGACCCGTCGCCGTCCTGCTGCCCTTCACCGACGAGCGGGACGCGATCCGGCTCGCCAACGACACCCCCTACGGGCTCTCCGGGTCCGTCTGGACCCGCGACCTCGGCCGCGCCCTGCGCGTCACCCAGGCCGTCCGCGCGGGCAACCTGTCCGTCAACTCCCACTCCAGCGTCCGCTACTGGACCCCGTTCGGCGGCTTCAAGCAGTCCGGACTCGGCCGCGAACTCGGCCCCGACGCCCTGACCGCCTTCACCGAGACCAAGAACGTCTTCATCAGCACGGAGGGCCCCGCACTGTGACCGAGAACCCTGTCTGCCGCCGCCTGGTCGGCCGTACCGCCGTCGTCACCGGAGCCGGGAGCGGCATCGGCCTGGCCACCGCGCGTCGCCTGGCCGCCGAGGGCGCGCACGTCGTCTGCGCCGACATCGACGAGACCGCCGGAAAGGCCGCCGCCGAGGAGACCCGCGGGCTCTTCGTCCAGACCGACGTCACCGATCCCGAGCAGGTCGAGGCGCTGTTCCAGGCCGCCTTCGACACCTACGGCAGCGTCGACGTCGCCTTCAACAACGCCGGTATCTCACCGCCCGACGACGACTCCATCCTCGACACCGGCCTCGAGGCGTGGAAGCGGGTCCAGGAGGTCAACCTCACCTCCGTCTACCTGTGCTGCAAGGCCGCGATCCCCTACATGCGCCGCCAGGGCAAGGGCTCCATCATCAACACCGCCTCCTTCGTGGCCCGGATGGGCGCGGCCACCTCGCAGATCTCCTACACCGCCTCCAAGGGCGGCGTCCTCGCCATGTCCCGCGAACTCGGCGTGCAGTTCGCCCGCGAGGGCATCCGCGTCAACGCCCTGTGCCCCGGACCCGTCAACACCCCGCTCCTGCGAGAGCTGTTCGCCAAGGACCCCGAGCGCGCCGCCCGCCGCCTCGTCCACATCCCGCTCGGCCGCTTCGCCGAGGCCGACGAGATCGCCGCCGCCGTCGCCTTCCTGGCCAGCGACGACTCCTCCTTCGTCAACGCCACCGACTTCCTGGTGGACGGAGGAATCTCCGGCGCGTACGTAACACCCCTGTAGCAGAACGGTGTACGGTCCCCGTCCTATGCGACAGCTTCTCGCCTGGACCCTGGCCGCGGCCGCCGCCCTGGCGGCCGCCCCGCCCCTCGCCCCCACCGCGGCGGCAGCCGACTCCAACTGCCCGAGACTGAGCACCAGTTGGTACGGCGACAACCGCGCCCGACTGCAACACGTCATCGACGCGTACGGCACCTGCACCGGACACCGGGGCGCGGTCGCCGCGTTCGACTGGGACAACACCATCACCAAGAACGACGTCACCGACGCGACCATCTCCTGGGCGCTGCGCCACGACGTCCTGCCCCGCCCGGCCCGCTGGAAGGACACCAGCGCCTGGATGACCGACGCCGCCGACCGCGCGCTCACGGCGGCCTGCGGCACCGGCGCGGGCGTCTCCCTGCGGACCTCGAAGCTGCCCCGCTGCACCGACGAGATCCTGGAGATCCGCGAGAACGCCAGGACGATGAGCGGCGCCCCCGCCTTCGCCGGCACCTGGAACCACCGGCACACCGTCCCGCAGTACGCCTGGGTGCCCCAGCTCTTCGCGGGGCGCACCGTCGCCCAGCTCACCTCCTACGCGAGCGCCGCCCGCCGCGAGGCACTCGCCGCCCCCGTCGGCGCCACCCGCACCCTCGGCACCCACACCGTCCCCGCCTACGTCCGCTACTACGACCAGCAGCGCGACCTCGTCCGCACCCTCCAACGGGCCGGATTCCGCGTCTACATCGTCTCCGCGGGCTCCGAACCGGTCACCGAGGTCTGGTCCCGCGCCATCGGCGTCGACGCCGCGCACACCATCGCCATCCGCTCCGTCCTCGACCGCCACGGCCGCATCACCTACGCCAACGAGGGCTGCGGCGGCGTCCCGGCGGGCAAGGGCACCGCGATCCCGTACATCGACGGCAAGCGGTGCTGGATCAACCAGGACATCTACAAGATCCACGGTCCCGCCGCCTGGAAGAGGCAGCCCGCCGCCCAGCGCATCGCCATCGGCGGCGGCGACGCGGACACCGACGTCACCTTCGTCGGCGACGCCACCGGCGCCCACCTCGTCCTCAACCGCAACAAGGCCGAGGTGATGTGCCGGGCCTACGACAACGCCGACGGACGCTGGGTGATCAACCCCATGTTCATCGACCCGCTGCCCCGCAAGTCCGATCCGTACGCCTGCTCCACCACCGCCTACAACGCCCCCGACGGCAGCCGCGCGCCGGTGCGGCGTCCGGACGGCTCGGTGGTGCCGGACCAGGCGGACACCGTGTACTGACCTGCCGGCTCACGGACAGGGCCTGTTGAGGGGTCGGCTAGAGGAACGTGTGCCCCTCGCCCCGGTAGGTGGGCACGGTCTCCGTGACCGTGTCCCCCTCCAACAGGTGCAGCACGTCGAACCGTTCGCACAGCTCGCCCGCCTTCGCGTGCCGGAACCACACCTTGTCGCCGATCAGCAGATCGTCGGCGGGCGAGCCCAGCAACGGGGTCTGCACCTCGCCGGCCCCCTCCTGCGGGTCGTACCGCAGCCCCTCGGGCAGATACGGCTCAGGCAGCCGGTCCCGGCCCGCCGCGCCGGACGCCGGATAGCCGCCGCCGAGCACCGTGACGACCCCGACACCGGGGCGCCGTACGACGGGCAGCGCGAACAGGGCGGCCGGACGGCCCCTGAACGACGTGTAGTTGTCGAAGAGGCGGGGCACGTACAGCCCCGAGCCGGCCGCGATCTCGGTGACCGCGTCCTCCGCCGCCGTGTACTGCACACTCCCCGTGCCGCCGCCGTTGACGAACTCCAGCTCCGGCGCCACCGCCCGGACGGCACGCACTGCCGCCCCGCGCCGCTCGGCCAACTCCCGCCGCGCCGCCGCCTGCATCAGCCGGATCGCCCGCGACCGCGCGGGGCGCCCGGCCAACGCGTCCCCCACGCCCGCGACATGACCCTCGTACGCCATGATCCCCACCAGCCGGAAACCCGGCCGCCGCGCCACCGACCTTGCCAGCTCCGCCAGTTGAGCGGGGGAGTGCAACGGCGATCGTCGCGCGCCGATCCGCACCCGGCCGCCCAGCAGTTGCAGCGAGGTGTCCAACTCCAGGCAGACCCGGACGACTTCACGCCCCCCTTGCCGCGCCGAGTCGATGAGATCCAGCTGCGCCACGTCGTCCACCATCACCGTGACGGCCGCTGCCGCCTTCGGGTCGGACGCCAGCTCCGCGTACCCCGCACGGTCGGCGGACGGATAGGCCAGCAACACGTCGTCGAACCCGGAACGCGCGAGCCACAGCGACTCCGCCAGCGTGAACGACATGATCCCCTGGAACCCGTCCCTCGCCAGCACCCGCTCAAGCAGCGCCCGGCACCGGACCGACTTGGAGGCGACCCGCACGGGTTTCCCCTGAGCCCGGCGCACCAGGTCGTCCGCGTTGGCATCGAAGGCATCCAGATCCACCAGAGCGAGCGGGGCATCCAGAGCGGCGGTGGCCCGGTCGTACCGGGCCCTGTCGGCGGCACGCGCAGTCATGACGGCAGCCTGCCAGACGCGATTACCGCAGGGTAGGGGGACGTTCCGGGCAGATGCCGCGGGGGCGCGGACTGGTTCCGTCCGTGGGGGTGGCAGCCCGTAGAGTGACGCGCACGTACGGCGGAGCGCCCCCGGCCGCATCGGCTGAACAGGGATGGCCGTCCGGCCGTACGGGTATGCGTGCCCGGACGGAACTCGCCCGCCGGGCCCGGCCGACCAGTCAGAACGGCCCGCGCACGAGCAGTCGGCCCGGGCAACAGGAAACGGGGGGTGCATGAGCACGGAAGCGCGCCGCGCCCCGTCCTCCGAGGCCGACGACTCCGGCAGTCCGTCCACGAGTACCGCCGAGAGCGGTGTGGTGGGGGAGCCCGCGGAGCCCTCCGTGTTCACCCCTCGCCCGCGTGTGGAGAAGAAGCCGACGGCCGCCGTGCCCGCCCCGGACGCGCCGACGAGTCCGCCTCCGCCGCCCGCCTCGGCGCGCTTCCCCGATGCCCCGCCCGTCTCCCCGCCTTCGGCCGGGCGGGCTGCCGGTCCGTCGCGTCCCGCCGCGCGGGCCGCCGCTCCGGCCACCCCCGCCACCCCGCCCCGCCCCGTCTCGCGGCCCACCCCTCCCGCCGAGACCCCCGAGGAGACCACCACCCGGCTGCGTCCCCTACGGCCCGCGCCCAAGGTGACCGAGCCCGCAACGACCCTGCACGGCGAGGCGGTCGCGACCGGTGCCCGCCCTGCGGCAGTCCCCACCGCACCGGCGCCCACCGACCCCGGCCCCCGTACCGCCTGGAGCCCCACCGCACCCACCGCACCCCACATCGGCAGCCCCCCGCCCGCGCCCGACCCCTCCTACTCCTGGAGCGCCGGGACGCCCGCGTGGTCGCTGGGGACGTTCGGGGAGCCGGAGCCGTTCGGGGGCGGGAGCGGAGCCGGAGCAGCGCGGCCGATGGCGTGGGCGCGCGGGCGTGTCGTCGGGGCCGCCGTCTGTGTCGTGCTCGGGCTCGGGCTCATCGGCGGTGCCGCCGTGGGGAGTTGGCTCAGCGGCGACGGGGGTGCCCCCGCGCCCGCGAGTGCCTACGAGGCCGCCGGTGGACTGTGGCACAGCGTGCCCGTGGACAAGCTCTTCCCACCCACCCTCGACGGCAAGGGCGCCGGTCCCGGTGGGGCCGACCGCACCTGGACCCGGATCGCCGTGGCCCCCGACAGCGGCTGCGCCGACGCCTTCGACCCGTTGCTGCGCAAGGTACTCGCGCCCGTCGGCTGCCGCAGACTGCTGCGGGCCACCTACACCGACGCCACACAGAGCTACGTCACCACCGTCGGCCTGCTGTTCACCAAGGCCGACCCCGCCGCCATGACCTCGCTCGCCAACCGCTTCCGCGGCGAGCACCTGGACCGCCGTACCGACCTGCTGCCCCGCCCTTACGCCGCCAAGGGCACCGCGGCGGCGAGGTTCGGGGACGCGCAGCGCGCGAGCTGGACCATCGACGTCCTCACCGACGCCCCGGTCGTCGCCTTCGCCGTCTCCGGCTGGGCCGACGGCCGCGGCGTCGACGCGCCGGAGCCCGCGGCGGACGCCGTACGCGCCGGTGCCACCAGCGCACCGGCCCAGGCGGGTCTCGGCAACGAGGCGCAGGGCCTGGCCGACCGTGTCGAACGGCGGCTGCGGCAGAGAGTCGGACCGGCCACGGAGAAAACCGCATGAGGCGCCCCACCCGCCCCAACCCCACCGTCCGTCGCACGCGCGCCGCCCGCGCCGCCCGCGCCGCCCGCGCCGTCACGCGTCCGGCACTCAGCCTGCTCGCCGCCGCCTCCCTCGCGCTGCTCCCGGCGACCGCCGCCCACGCGGACAGCATCCGGGCCCAGCAGTGGGGCCTGGGCGCCCTCCACCTGGACGAGGCGTGGCGTACGACGCAAGGCCAGGGCGTCACCGTCGCCGTCCTGGACACCGGGGTGGAGGACGACCACCCCGACCTCGCCGGGAACGTGCTGACCGGCAAGGACATGATCGGTTTCGGCGCCGGACCCGGTGACCGCGCCTGGGCCCGGCACGGCACCGCCATGGCGGGCATCATCGCCGGGCACGGCCACGGTCCCGGCAACGCGGCCGGGGTCATGGGCGTGGCGCCCAAGGCGAAGATCCTTCCCGTACGGGTCATCCTGGAGGACGGCGACCCCGCCCGCGCCAAGGCCCGCACCACCCGCGCCAACGCCCTCGCCGAGGGCATCCGCTGGGCCGCCGACCACGGCGCCGACGTCATCAACCTCTCCCTCGGCGACGACTCCGACTCCGCGCACCCCGAGCCCACCGAGGACGAGGCGGTGCAGTACGCCCTGCGCAAGGGCGTGGTCGTCGTCGCCTCGGCGGGCAACGGCGGCGACAAGGGCGACCACGTCTCCTACCCGGCCGCCTACCCCGGCGTCGTCGTCGCCACCGCCGTGGACCGCTACGGCACCCGCGCCTCCTTCTCCACCCGCCGCTGGTACGCCACGGTCAGCGCGCCCGGCGTGGACGTCGTGATCGCGGACCCCGACCACCGCTACTACGAGGGCTGGGGCACCTCCGCCGCCTCCGCCTTCGTCTCCGGCGCCGCCGCCCTGATCAAGGCGGCCCACCCCGATCTCACCCCGGCCCAGGTCAAGAAGCTCCTGGAGGACACCGCCCGCAACGCCCCGGCCGGCGGCCGCGACGACTCACGCGGCTTCGGCATGATCGACCCGGCCGCCGCCCTCAAGTCCGCCGCCGGCCTCAAGACCCAGGGTCTGAACTCGGCTGCCTACGGCGGCAGGTACTTCGGCACCGGCCCCGACGCCCCCAGGTCGGCGGGCAGCGCGACCGACTGGGCGGCACCGCTCGCGGGCGGCACGGGCGGGGTGCTGCTGGTGGCGGCGGTGGTGCTGTGGCGCGGCCGGAGGGAGAACAGCGGGAGTCTGATCCCCTAGGGGGCGTCTCCGCGAAGATCGGAGAGACGTCCCCTGGCGGCGCACCGCGTGCCTTCAGGAGTCCCCGGGGTATGAGTCCCTGCCGGACCCGGCGCCGACGGAGAGGAACAACCCCCGTGACCGAATGGCAGCTTTCCGAGACGTTCCCCAGCACGTCGGGCGATGTCCGCTGGGCGCGCCTCGGAACCTCGGGACGGGATCCGGTCGTGCTCCTGCACGGCACGCCCTTCTCGTCGTACGTCTGGCGTGCCGTCGCCCGTGCGCTCGCCCGTCGCCACGAGGTGTTCGTGTGGGACATGCCGGGGTACGGGGCGTCGGAGAAGTCCGCGGGACAGGACGTCTCCCTGGCCGCCCAGGGGAGGATCTTCACCGAGCTGCTGGCGCACTGGGGTCTGGAGGAGCCGTCGGTGGTGGCTCACGATTTCGGGGGTGCCGTCTCCCTGCGGGCGCATCTGCTGCACGGAGCGCGCTACCGTGCGCTCGCTCTGGTCGACCCGGTCGCGCTGTCCCCGTGGGGCTCCCCGTTCTTCCGGCTCGTGGGCCGGCACCCCGAGGTCTTCGAGCAACTGCCGCCCGCCCTGCACCACGCGCTGGTCCGCGAGTACGTCACCTCGGCCAGCAGTCCGGGTCTGCACCCCGCCGTCCTCGAACGGCTCGTCGAGCCCTGGCTCGGGGACCCCGGCCAGGCCGCCTTCTACCGCCAGATCGCCCAGGCCGGCCAGCGCTACACGGACGAGGTGCAGGACCGGTACGGGGAGATCGGCATCCCGACGCTGGTCTGCTGGGGCGAGGACGACACCTGGATTCCCGTGGCGAAGGGACGGGAACTCGTCGCCCGCGTCCCGGGCGCACGGCTCGAACCGATCGCCGGCGCGGGACACCTCGTCCAGGAAGACGCCCCCGCCGAACTCACGGCCCTTCTCGCCGACTTCCTCCAGCGGCCGGGCTGACACCGGCACACCCCGCTGACGGTCACTTCGTGGTGAACGCCGACACCGCCGCCCCCGCCGCCGACTCCACCAGGGAGATCCCCTGCGTCTGGGTCGTCGTCCCGCTGGAGAGCACCGCGACCAGGTAGGAGGTGCCGTCGGCGGCCCGTATCCGGCCGATGCTGTTCACCACCCACAGACCCGTCGTGCTGCGGGGCAGCCAGCCGTTCTTCAGGGCCGTGGTGCCGCCCTCGGCGGCTGCCGAGACACCCCAGCGCTGATCGGCGTTCACGGACTCCATCAGCGCGCGCACGTACGCCCGCGAGACGGTGCTCAGCAGCGAGTCGGTGCCGAACACCTGCTGGAGGAGGGCGAGCTGGTCCTTGGCGGTCGTACGGGTCAGGCCCCACAGCCCGTCCGCCCCTGCCGAGGTGTCCGTCATCCCGAAGCGCCTGTTGGCCGCGTCGAGCCCGTCCGCCCCGCCGACGACCTGCCACAGCGCGGTCGCGGAGGCGTTGTCGCTGGCCTCGATCATCCGCACGGCGTACGCCTTCTCCGCGGCCGTCAGGTGCCGTCCCTCGTCCTGGGCCCGGAGCAGCAGCGCGGCGAGGATGTCCACCTTCACGATGCTCGCGGTGGCGAAGTCCCCCTCGCCGTACACGGCGCTCCGCCCGGAGCCCAGGTCGAGCACCGCCGCGGAGACGGCCGCGCCCGAGGGCAGGCTCACCGCCTTCATCGCCCTGCCGAGCAGCGCCGTACGGTCCACGGCGGGCTGCGTCACGGGTTCCACCGATGCCTCCTCCTCGACTGCCGGGGACGAGCCCGGCGGCGACGCCGCCGACGATACGGCCCGCCCGCCGTCGTGCGCCCGCGCCTTCACATAGACCGTGCCGCCCGCCGTGACCCCGCCGATCACGACGGCCACCAGCGCGGCGTACAGCAGCGGGCGGCGGCGGACACGACGGCGACGGCGGCCCCGGCCACCCCGAGAGGACTCCATGCCCGCGATGCTCGGGGCGCCGGCTGTGCGTTCCGTTAGGCGGACGTTAGAGACAGGTCGGCGAATCCCGGCTTCCTGTGCGCCCGGTGACGAACGGGTTACCGCCCGGCACAAACCCGCCGACTTCGCCCCGCCCCGCCCCCGCTAGGCTCGGGCACCGTGGCGAACAAGAACATTCCCGACCCCGGTTTCTCCGACGACGACGGCTCCGCCGACCCCCGGCTGACCGCCGCGCTCGCGGCCTGGGCCGAGGACCGCACCGCCGTCGGACCCGTACTGGAGGCCCTGAAGGGTGCCCGGCTGCTGGTGCCCGTCGTCGCCGTCCTCGGCGAGGTCGAGGAGGACAGTGAGGAGGGGCGCGAAGCTCCTCGGAAGGGCGGTGCTGGGCGACGGGTGGGCGGGCTGCGCCGGGAGAAGACCAGCGACATGGCCGTGCCCACGCTGAAGGCGCAGGGGCGCACCGCGCTGCCCGCCTTCACGTCCACGGAGTCGCTCGCCCGCTGGGACGCCGCCGCGCGGCCCGTCGCCGTACCGCTGCACCAGGCGCTCCAGGCCGCCGCGCACGAGAAGGCCGACACGGTCGTGCTGGACCTGGCCGGGCCGGTGCCCTTCGAGCTGACCGGGCCCGCGCTGCTCGCGCTCGCGGAGGGCCGGACCAGCGTCGACCCCCTCACCGACCCGGCTGTCGTGGCCGCCGTCCGCACGGCCGTGGCCGCCGAGCCCGCCGTGCTGCGTGCCCACCTCGGCCCCGGACAGGCCGACGGCACCCTCGTCCTCGTCCTCGACCCCGCCGCCGCGCCCGCCGAGGCCGCCCGCGCGGTCGCCGGGCGCCTGGCGGCCGACGACACGCTGAGGGCCCGCCTGGTGCGCGGCCTCGACCTGGCACTGCTGCCGGCCGGGACCACGCCTCCGGGCGAGCCCTTGTACGTACGCGACTGAGCCCGAAGGGCTAAGTCCTGTCCGACCATTCTCGTCTGCCGCGCGGCCGCCCTCCGGGCGACGACGGGGATTGTGAGACAGGCCCTAGCCGTACACCGGTCCCGTGTACTTCTCGCCCGGCCCCTGGCCCGGGTCGTCCGGGACCAGCGACGCCTCGCGGAACGCGAGCTGGAGCGACTTCAGGCCGTCGCGCAGGGGGGCCGCGTGGAAGGAGCTGATCTCGGTCGCGCTGGCGTCGAGCAGCCCGGCGAGCGCGGTGATCAGCTTGCGGGCCTCGTCCAGGTCCTTGTACTTCTCGCCCTCCTCGCTCAGCCCCAGCTTCACGGCGGCGGCGCTCATCAGGTTGACGGCGACCGTGACGATCACCTCGACGGCGGGGACCTCGGCGATGTCGCGCGTCATCTCGTCGAAATCGGGGTTCTCAGGAGGGGTTTCACTCATACCCCACACGATAGGCGGCGGGGTGGTGCCGGCTTCCAGCCGGGCACGATCAGGGCTGGTCGGGCGTTCCCCGATTAGTGCCGGGAAAGCAAGCCTGCTAACCTGGTATCCGACCGGCCGGACAAGCACGCCCAGCGGCGAGCGATCCGGCCCACAAGTGGAGGCTTCGAACTCCCACCTGACCGCCTTCCGGGCGGCGGGTCACCGGTCAGACGGACCGCGGCTCTGCCGACGGCGTCCGTCCGAAGCGCGCCCCGCGATCGTCGCGGCGGTGTTCCGGTAGTTCGAGGAACCCGCCTGTGATCGTCCGGGGCATTTTTTGTGCTTCGGCGCGGTTAGGTCTTACGAACACAGACGTTACGCGGCTGTCCGCCAGACCGCCGTGTGGTGCTACCGAGGAGGATCCATCAGCGCCGAGCCCCGCATCAACGACCGGATTCGCGTTCCCGAGGTGCGACTTGTCGGTCCCAGTGGCGAGCAGGTGGGCATTGTCCCGCTGGCCAAGGCACTGGAGCTTGCGCAGGAGTACGACCTGGACCTGGTCGAGGTCGCGGCGAACGCCCGTCCGCCCGTGTGCAAGCTCATGGACTACGGGAAGTTCAAGTACGAGTCGGCCATGAAGGCCCGTGAGGCGCGCAAGAACCAGGCGCACACGGTCATCAAGGAGATGAAGCTCCGGCCGAAGATCGACCCGCACGACTACGACACCAAGAAGGGTCACGTCGTCCGGTTCCTCAAGCAGGGCGACAAGGTCAAGATCACGATCATGTTCCGTGGCCGTGAGCAGTCCCGCCCCGAGCTGGGCTACCGACTGCTTCAGCGCCTCGCGGAGGACGTCCAGGACCTCGGTTTCGTCGAGTCGAACCCGAAGCAGGACGGCCGAAACATGATCATGGTCCTCGGTCCGCACAAGAAGAAGACCGAGGCGATGGCCGAGGCCCGCCAGGCGCAGGAAGCCCGCAAGGCGGACGCGAAGGCCAACCCCGGCAAGTCGCAGAACGCCGCGGACGCCGACAGCGTCGAGAACGCCGAGAGCGCCGAGGCTCCTGCCGAGGACGCCGCCGAGGCCCCCGCCGAGGCGTGATCCCGGGGGCGCGAGCCCCGGGGACGCAACCCCATACAAGAGCGACGCTCCACCGTGCCCGGTTTCACGACCGGGCACCGGAGCGCCACCGACGAGGAGATAACGGCGCTATGCCGAAGAACAAGTCGCACAGCGGTGCCAGCAAGCGCTTCAAGGTCACCGGCTCCGGCAAGGTGCTCCGTGAGCGCGCCGGCAAGCGCCACCTGCTCGAGCACAAGTCGTCCCGCGTGACGCGCCGCCTCACCGGCACCGCCGAGATGGCCCCGGGCGACGCCGCGAAGATCAAGAAGCTTCTCGGCAAGTGACGCCCCGGCGCTGACCCCAGCGCCGTACGTCTTCACCGGGACCCAATCGTTTCCGGGTCGTGTGAGTCTGAGTCCACTCCACGGCCCCGCATAAGGAGTTAAACAAGTGGCACGCGTCAAGCGGGCAGTCAACGCCCACAAGAAGCGCCGGGCGATCCTCGAGGCGGCCTCCGGCTACCGCGGTCAGCGTTCGCGCCTGTACCGCAAGGCCAAGGAGCAGGTCACCCACTCGCTGGTCTACAACTACAACGACCGCAAGAAGCGCAAGGGCGACTTCCGTCAGCTGTGGATCCAGCGCATCAACGCTGCGGCCCGCCAGAACGGCATGACCTACAACCGCCTCATCCAGGGTCTGAAGGCCGCGAACGTCGAGGTCGACCGCAAGATCCTGGCCGAGCTGGCCGTCAACGACGCCGGTGCGTTCGCCGCGCTCGTCGAGGTCGCGCAGAAGGCCCTCCCGGCCGACGTCAACGCGCCGAAGGCCGCGTGACGCTGCTGCGCCGGCTCTGAGCCGACGTGACTGTACGGACCCGCGGGCTTCGGCCCGCGGGTCCGTTCTCTGTGTGGTGCGGGCTGGCTCGGCACCGTCGAAATCCGCCGTCGTGGCCGAGCGCCGTAGCGACGGGAAAGAATGAGGTGGAACTTCCGATGGCCCCCGAAACCCCCGATGCCACCCCCGAGCTGATCTCCCCCCGGTCCTCGCGCGTCAGTGCCGCCCGGCGGCTGGCTCGGCGGAACTTCCGGGGCAAGGACCGGCTGTTCCTCGCGGAGGGTCCGCAGGCCGTGCGGGAGGCGGCCGCGCACCGGGGAGCGGACGGTGCGGCGACGCTGATCGAGCTGTTCGCCACCGTCGAGGCCGCGGAGCGCTACGCCGGCATCGTGGCCGGGGCGCGGGACGCCGGAGCCCGGGTGCACCTGGCCTCCGAGGAGGTCATCGCCGACATCTCCACCACCGTCACCCCCCAGGGGCTCGTCGGCGTGTGCCGGTTCCTGGACACCCCGTTCGAGGACGTCCTCGCCGCCCGCCCCAAGCTCGTCGCCGTCCTCGCCCACGTCCGCGACCCCGGCAACGCGGGCACCGTCCTGCGCTGCGCCGACGCCGCGGGCGCCGAGGCCGTGATCCTCACTGACGCCTCCGTGGACCTGTACAACCCCAAGGCCGTCCGCGCCTCCGTCGGCTCCCTGTTCCATCTGCCCGTCGCCGTGGGCGTCCCCGTCGAGCAGGCCGTCCAGGGTCTGAAGGACGCCGGGGTGCGCATCCTCGCCGCCGACGGCGCCGGGGACCGCGACCTGGACGAGGAACTGGACAAGGGCGCCATGGGCGACCCCACCGCCTGGGTGTTCGGCAACGAGGCATGGGGCCTCCCGGAGGAGACCCGCGCCCTTGCCGACGCCGTGGTCAGCGTCCCCATCCACGGAAAGGCCGAGAGCCTGAACCTCGCCACCGCCGCCGCCGTATGTCTCTACGCGTCGGCCCGTGCACAGCGCGCCCCCGGAGGGTGCCGTTCCGTCACCAACAGCTAGTAGGGTGACCCACTCGGGGCCCTGCGCAGCCTGAGAGGTGGGGTACGGGGATGAGTGTGGTCGGCACGAGCACCGCGCCGGACGGACGTGCGGCGCGCCCCGCGCCCGTGCCCCTGTCCGGGGAGGCCGCCGCCATAGACCCCGACCAGTTGCCCGACGGCCTCGTGGTCGCCGACGAGCACGGCCGGGTCGTCTGCTTCAACGCCGCCGCCACCCGCGTCACCGCCGTCCGCGCCGCCGACGCGCTCGGCGAGCCCCTGGAGAAGGCCCTCCCGCTGGAGGACCTGGAGGGCAGACGCTGGTGGCAGCTCACCGACCCCTACGGCGGTCTCGCCATCCGCGTCCGCCAGCCCGAGCGCAACCTGCTGCTGCCCGGCGGCCGCGAGGTCCTCGTCTCCGCGCGGTACGTGCGCGCCGAGCCCCTCGGACCCGTCCAGCGCCTCGTCGTCACCCTGCGCGACACCGAGGCCCGGCACCGCACCGAGCGCAGCCACGCCGAGCTGATCGCCACCGTCGCCCACGAGCTGCGTTCCCCGCTCACCTCCGTCAAGGGCTTCACCGCGACCCTGCTCGCCAAGTGGGAGCGGTTCACCGACGACCAGAAGCGGCTGATGCTGGAGACCGTCGACGCCGACGCCGACCGGGTCACCCGGCTGATCGCCGAGCTGCTCGACATCTCCCGCATCGACAGCGGCCGCCTGGAGGTCCGCCGCCAGCCCGTCGACATAGGCGCCGCCGTCGGACGGCACATCCAGGCCCATGTGGCCGCGGGCCAGTCCGCCGACCGTTTCCTGCTGCGCGTGGAGAACCCGCTGCCCGACCTGTGGGCCGACCCCGACAAGGTCGACCAGGTGCTGAGCAACCTGCTGGAAAACGCCGTGCGCCACGGCGCCGGAACCGTCACAATCGACGTCACGCCCGCGCCCTCCCCGCGCGAGGGCGAGGAGACAGGCACGTCGGTCACGGTGAGCGACGAGGGGCCCGGCATCCCGGAGGAATCCATGAACCGCGTCTTCACCCGCTTCTGGCGGGGCAGCAAGCGCGGTGGCACCGGTCTCGGGCTCTACATCGTCAAGGGCATCGTGGAAGCCCACGGCGGCTCCATCACGGTCGGCCGCGCCCCCGGCGGCGGCGCGCAGTTCCGATTTACGTTGCCCGTGAGCGCCCCGGCCTATCTGGCCTAGGCGCCCGCGGGCCATTCGTCCACCCCGTCCCCGTTAGACTCGGCCCCTGGCACCTTTGTGTCCGCACACGGCCCTGGCGAGTCCCGGAGCCGGTGACGGGGACCATCAGCCGGGGCACCTCCCAGCCGTAGCTGGGGGCCAATCGGAAGCACAGGAAGAGATGTCGGCACCGAATAAGTCGTACGACCCTGTCGAGGTCGAGGCGTTGAAACCGGAAGAGATCGAGCGTATGCGGGACGAGGCGCTCGCCGCCTTCCGTGCCGCGGACTCCCTCGACGCGCTCCACGAGGCCAAGGTCGCCCACACCGGCCCGGCCTCCCCGCTGTCCCTCGCCAACCGCGAGATCGGCGCCCTGCCCCCGCACGCCAAGGCCGAGGCCGGCAAGCGCGTCGGCATGGCCCGCGGCGCGGTCAACAAGGCGCTGGCCGCCCGCCAGGCGGAGCTGGAGGCCGAGCGGGACGCCCGCGTGCTGGTCGAGGAGGACGTCGACGTCACACTGCCGTACGACCGCGTCCCCGCCGGTGCCCGCCACCCGCTGACCACGCTCTCCGAGCGCATCGAGGACGTCTTCGTGGCCATGGGCTACGAGGTCGCCGAGGGCCCTGAGGCCGAGGCCGAGTGGTTCAACTTCGACGCGCTCAACATCGGCCCGGACCACCCGGCGCGCGGCGAGGCCGACACCTTCTTCGTCCGCGACGAGAAGGGCGGCACCGACTCCGGCGTCGTGCTGCGCACCCACACCTCGCCCGTGCAGATCCGCTCCCTGCTGGACCGCGAGCCGCCGGTCTACGTGATCTGCCCCGGCCGCGTGTACCGCACCGACGAGCTGGACGCCACCCACACCCCGGTCTTCCACCAGGTCGAGCTGCTCGCCGTCGACGAGGGCCTGACCATGGCCGACCTCAAGGGCACCCTGGACCACATGGTCCAGGCGCTGTTCGGCCCGGACATGAAGACCCGGCTGCGGCCGAACTTCTTCCCGTTCACCGAGCCGTCCGCCGAGATGGACATGGTGTGCTACGTCTGCCGGGGCGAGTCCGTCGGCAACCCCGACCGGCCGTGCCGGACCTGCTCCAGCGAGGGCTGGATCGAGCTGGGCGGCTGCGGCATGGTCAACCCCAAGGTGCTGACCGCCTGCGGCGTCGACCCGGAGAAGTACAGCGGGTTCGCCTTCGGGTTCGGCATCGAGCGGATGCTGATGTTCCGCCACAACGTCGAAGACATGCGAGACATGGTCGAGGGTGACGTCCGGTTCACCCGGCCGTTCGGGATGGAGATCTGATGCGTGTCCCGCTTTCCTGGCTGCGGGAGTACGTCGACCTGCCGGAGTCCGAGACCGGCCGTGACGTACAGGCCAAGCTCATCGACTCCGGCCTCGAGGTCGAGACCGTCGAGCAGCTCGGCGCCGGCCTCAAGGGCCCCCTCGTCGTCGGCCAGGTGCTGACGATCGAGGAGCTGGAGGGCTTCAAGAAGCCGATCCGCTTCTGCACGGTCGACGTCGGCACCGCCAACGGCACCGGTGAGCCGCAGGAGATCGTCTGCGGCGCCCGCAACTTCTCCGTCGGCGACAAGGTCGTCGTGGTCCTGCCCGGCGCCGTCCTGCCCGGCGACTTCGCCATCGCCGCCCGCAAGACGTACGGCAAGACCTCCCACGGCATGATCTGCTCCACCGACGAGCTGGGCATGGGCGACGACGGCACCCACGGCATCATCGTGCTGCCGCCGGAGACCGAGGTCGGCCAGGACGCCATCGAGCTGCTCGAGCTGGTCGACGAGGTCCTGGACATCGCCGTCACCGCCAACCGCGGCGACTGCCTGTCCATCCGCGGCGTCGCCCGCGAGACCGCCATCGCCTACGGCCTGCCGCTGCGCGACCCGGCCCTGATCGACGTGCCCGCGCCGAACGCCTACGGCTACCCGGTCAAGGTCTCCGAGCCGATGGGCTGCGACCGCTTCACCGCCCGGACCGTCACCGGTCTGAGCCCCGAGGCCCGCTCCCCGATCTGGCTGCGCCGCCGGCTGCAGAAGGTCGGCATCCGCCCGGTCTCGCTCGCCGTGGACATCACCAACTACGTGATGACCGAGCTGGGCCAGCCGCTGCACGCCTACGACCGCTCGCTGGTCCAGGGCGCCATCGGCGTGCGCCGGGCCGAGGAGGGCGAGAAGCTCGTCACCCTCGACGGCGTCGAGCGCACGCTGCACGCCGAGGACCTGGTCATCACCGACGACCGCGGCCCGATCGGCCTCGCCGGCGTCATGGGCGGCCGCAACACCGAGATCGCCGACCACGACGACGAGGAGCACTCCACCACCGACGTGGTGATCGAGGCCGCTCACTTCAACGCCGTCTCCGTCGCGCGCACCGCCCGCCGCCACAAGCTGTCCTCCGAGGCGTCCCGGCGCTTCGAGCGCGGCGTCGACCCGCAGGCCACCGCGGCCGCCGCGCAGCGGACCGTGGACCTCCTGGTGCTGCTCGCCGGCGGCACCGCCGAGGCCGGGGTCACCGAGATCATCGCGCCGTCCGCGCCGCACAGCATCACCATCCCGGCCGACCACCCGGACAAGGTCGCGGGCGTGACGTACGGCCGCGAGACCGTCGTCCGCCGTCTCCAGGAGATCGGCTGCGACGTGTACGGGCAGGACGAGCTGATCGTCACCGTCCCGTCCTGGCGGCCCGACCTCACCGAGGCCAACGACCTGGCCGAGGAGGTCATCCGCCTGGAGGGCTACGAGAACCTGCCCTCCACGCTGCCCCGGCCCACCTCCGGGCGCGGTCTCACCCACCGCCAGCGGCTGCACCGCAGGGTCGGCCGCGCGCTGGCCGGCGCGGGCTACGTCGAGGCGCCGAACTACCCGTTCGTCTCCGAGCAGGTCTTCGACCAGCTGGGCCTGGACGCCGAGGACCCGGCCCGCCGGGTCGTGAAGCTCGCCAACCCGCTGAACGACGAGGAGCCCGCGCTGCGCACCACGCTGCTGCCGGGTCTGCTCGGCGCGCTGCGCCGCAACGACGGCCGCGGTTCGCACGACCTGGCGCTCTTCGAGACGGGTCTGGTCTTCCTGCCCCGCGCGGAGCGGGCCGCCGCCGTGCACCCGGCGGTCGACCGCCGTCCCACCGACGAGCAGCTCGCCGCGCTGAACGCCGCGCTGCCCGAGCAGCCGCGCCACATCGCCGCCGTCCTCGCCGGGGCGCGCGAGCAGGCCGGCTGGTGGGGCAAGGGCCGCCCCGCCGACTGGGCCGACGCGATCGAGGCGGCGCGGACCGTCGCCCGTGAGGTGGGCGCCGACCTCGTCGTCCGCAAGGGCCAGTACGGCCCCTGGCACCCCGGTCGCTGCGCCGAGCTGCTCGTCGTCGAGGACGGCGCCGAGCGGGTCGTCGGCCACGCGGGCGAGCTGCACCCGCGTGTGGTCAAGGCTCTCGGTCTGCCCGAGCGCACCTCCGCGATGGAGCTGGACCTGGACGCCCTGGAGCGCGTCGGCGACGACACCCCCCAGGCGCCGAGCATCTCCACCTTCCCGGTCGCCACGCAGGACGTCGCCCTCGTGGTCGACAAGCCCGTGCCGGCCGCCGAGGTCGAGGCCGCGCTGCGCGACGGCGCGGGTGAACTCCTGGAGTCCATCCGGCTGTTCGACGTCTACGAGAACGCCGAGCAGCTCGGCGACGGCCGCAAGTCGCTGGCGTACGCGCTGCGCTTCCGCGCCGCCGACCGCACGCTGACGGTGGACGAGGCGTCCGCCGCGCGCGACGCCGCGGTCGCCCTCGCGGGCGAGCGGACGGGGGCGGTCCTGCGGGGCTGACCCCTGGGGAAGTGCCGCGAGGTGCTTCGCGGAGCGTATGTGACGGCGGCGGCCGGGCGTGGGAGATCCCACGGCCGGCCGCCGCCGTTTCCGGCCCCCTCGGGGCGGTCTCGCCGGGCGCGCGGCAACCGGTCTCAGGTCCGCGCCCCGGCCCTCGCGCGGGCCGCGAAGACCGGGCCGCCGCCGTTTGAGGGGGAGCGGGCGACCCGGCCGGCCTCGCGCGAGGCACCCAGTGAACCCGCCGCGCCCCACCCGGCGACAGCGCGCACACCGCACGGGTGGACGTACTCCGTTCACACCCCGTGTGAAGGCGAACGCACTACGCTTACGCCACCAGGCAACCCCGGGGGGCGATGCCATGCAGCCCAACACGCTGCTCGACGCGATCCTGGACGAGGCGGGCGTCTCGCACGCCGGTCTCGCCGCCCGTGTCAACCAGGCCGGTCGCGGCCGCGGCCTCGTGCTGCGGTACGAACACACCGCCGTGGCACGGTGGTTGAAGGGCCAGCGGCCGCGCGGTCAGGTGCCCGACCTGATCTGCGAGGTGCTGGCCCTGCGGCTGCGGCGGCCGGTCACCCTCGACGACATCGGGCTCGGGGTGCCCGGCGAGGCGGCCGTGGCCCACGCCGGTTCGCTCTCCGGCTTCGTGGAGCGGGCCACCGCGCTGTGGCGCTCGGACGAACAGCAGCGCCCCCACGTCCTGGGGGCGCCGGCCGTGACCGGTACGCCCGCCGTGATGCCGGTCTGGGAGTGGGAGAACCCGCCCGAGGACACCGACGTCTCGCGCGGTGGCCGCCACCGGGTCACGCAGACCGACCTCGACACCCTGCGCGCCGCCCGCGCCCACTACGAGCAGATGTACCGCAAGGCGGGCGGCATCGCGACCCGCACCCGCATCGTCGGCTTCCTCAACGCCGAGGCGGCCCCGCTCCTGCGCGGCAGCTACACGGACGCCACCGGCCGCCAACTCCACCGTGCCACCGGCGGGTTGGTGGCCGTCGCGGGCATCTGCGCCTACGACTCCGACGCCCACGGACTCGCCCAGCGCTACTTCCACCAGGCCCTGCGCCTCGCGAAGGCCAGCGGGGACCGGGGGTTCGGGGCGTACGTCATAGCGCTGCTCGTCAACCAGTCCCTGCACATGCGGGAGTTCCGGCAGGCGGTCGCCTTCGCGGAGGCCGCGCTGCGGGCGGCGGGGCGGCACATCACCCCGGCGCTCGCCTCCGACCTGTACGCGATGCAGGCCAAGGCGTACGCCCATCTCGGGGACAGCGCGGGCGCGTTGTCCTGCATCCGGCGTGCGGAGACCGCCGCCGAGCACATCCGGCGCGGTCACGAGCCCGACGAGACCGGGTACGTGCAGCCCGGTCTGGTCAACGTCCAGGTGGCCGAGGCGCTGCTCAGCCTCGGGGAACTCGCCGCCGCGCGCGAGCACGCCGCCGCCGCGGTGGACAACCCGGCGCACGACCGGGGCCGCGTGCACCGGCTCGCCATGCTCAGCACGATCGAGCTACGCCAGGGCGACGCCGATCACGCCGTCGCCACCGCCGTTCAGATGGCCGAGCAGGCCCGTGGCATGGAGTCGCGCCGGCTGCGGGAGAGACTCAGCGAAGTACGCGAACATCTGGTGCGCTTCGGCTCGGCCGGGGCGACGGAGGCGGCGGAACTGATCGACGGGGCGCTGCGCGTGCCCCTGTAGAAGCAGGCGGGGCGTGCGGATGCAGGTGGCCGGGCGCACGGTAGGCCCGTCCTTCTCCCTGCTGCGATATTGCCACTTACTCAGCGGAAGGTGGCAGAACCGTGCAGTGGACGAAACAGAACGAGCAGACTGTGTACGCAAACCGCTGGTTCAGCGTCAACCTGGCGGACGTGGAGCTGCCGGACGGCCGGCACCTCGACCACTTCGTGATCCGGCTGCGCCCGGTCGCCGTCGCCACGGTGGTCAACGAGGCGAACGAGGTCCTCCTGCTGTGGCGGCACCGCTTCATCACCGACACCTGGGGCTGGGAACTGCCCGCAGGTGTCGTGGAGGACGGCGAGGACATCGCGAGCGCGGCCGCCCGGGAACTGGAGGAGGAGACAGGATGGCGCCCCGGCCCCCTGCGGCACCTCATGAGCGTCGAGCCGTCCAACGGCCTCACCGACGCCCGGCATCACATCTACTGGTCCGACCGGGGCGAGTATGTCGGTCCGCCCGTCGACGACTTCGAGTCCGACCGGCGCGAGTGGGTGCCCCTGAAGATCGTCCCGGACCTGATCGCCCGGGGCGAGGTCCCGGCGGCGAACATGGCGGCGGCGTTGTTGCTGCTGCACCATCTGCGGCTGATGGAGGGGTGAGAGGCCCGGACCGGACTCCCGGGTCGGCCACCGCCGGGGGGTACCCGGCGTGGCCGGTCCACCCGGCCGCGCGTCTCCGCGCGGGCCGCACGGCCCCCGCGACGACACGGCGGCGGGGTGGACTTCCCGCGGCCGTTCGCACCCTGAACACGGATCAACTGACCTGCGGATAGTTCCGGTTGGATGTCGCACAGCCCCAGGCCCACGCCATCCGTGACGCGACCCGACTCCCTCGGGCCTCATCGGGTCGGCAGGGCAAGCGCGGTGCTCAGTTGCGGTAGCGGTAGAGGATCCGCCCGCGCGTCAGGTCGTACGGGCTCAGCTCCACGAGGACGCGGTCGTACGGAAGGATGCGGATGTAGTTCTTCCGGATCTTGCCGCTGATGTGGGCCAGCACGTGGTGGCCGTTCTGCAGCTCCACCTTGAAGGTGGCGTTGCGCAGACATTCGAGGACGGTGCCTTCGAGTTCCAGGCCCTTCGATGTTCTTGCCAAGGTCGCTCGTTTCTCGATTCTCTGGGTTGTCGTTCCGGTGTGTGCGGTGCGGGTGTCAGTGGCGCACCAGTTCCAGGTAGCTGCCCGATCGCCGGGCACCGACGCCTTCGACCAGCGTGATTGCCGCCATGTTGGTCTCGTCCACCTCGGCCCAGGCGGAGTCGATCCCGTCCCGGTGCAGCGCGCCCAGGGCGTGGGTGAGCAGCGCCCGCCCGATGCCGTGCCGCCGCTGCCCGGCCCGTACGGCGAGGAGGCCGATCCGGGCACGGCTGCGGACCGGTACGACCCGGATCAGTCCGGCGTACGCGCCGTTCCGCACCGCCACCGCGTACTTCGACGGGTCCACCAGGGTGTCCCCGGCCGGGCGGGGGAGCACCTCGGCGGGCATGGTGCGCCAGCCGACGGTGGCTTCGACTTCCTCCCGGACCGCCCGGTTCAGCGCGCGCAGCGGGGCTTCCTCCGCCTGGCCGGCGGGCAGGATGGTGACGCCCTCCGGGAGTTGAGGTGTGACCGGTCCGGTGGGCAGCACGTACTCCCACTCACGGCGTCCGGGGGTGAAGCCGAGCCGTTCCCACTTCGCCGTCAGCTCGTGGTCGTCCGCGCCGACCAGGGTGTGGAGCGGCGCGGTGAGACCGTCCAGCATCGCGGTGGCGAGCCGGTCGAAGACCGCGTCCTGCCACACGTCGACGCTGACGAAGAGCCGCCCGTCGGGCCGGTGCGAGACGTCGCCCTCACCGATGATCCGACCGTCGTCAACGGCCTCCCATCGGGTCTCGGCGACCCGCGTGATGTGCACAGTGTCCATAGGTGTTCGCCTTTCAGGAATGCCTTGTCGAACAGACGCTCCCAACGACACCTGGATCAGTCGCACACCGTGACACGCAGAGGGAGCACCCACCGCACTACAGCGTTCATGGGTCTCACCTCCTCCATCCACGTCACGGTCCCCCGCAAACTACCAGCCCGACCACCACCCCGGCCAACCCTTTTCCGTGCCACGCTCCTCCACGGCCCGTTGGTACGGTGCGGGGATCGCACCCGTGGGAGCGTCATGACGGCGCTCGGGGAGGGGGTCGGATCATGCGGGCGCCGGAGCTTCGACGCGCGGTGGCCGCCGCTCTGTCGACCGCCTCGTCCCTCGGTCTGCGAGCCGACGACGCGATCGTCCTGCACGACTCGAACAAGCTCACCCTGCGTCTGCTGCCCTGTGGCGTCGTGGCCCGGGTGGCGCCCAAGGCGCGGCAAGTGGCCCGGTTCGAGGTCGAGTTGGCGCGGAGTCTCGCCGGGGCCGGGTGCCCGGTGGCCGCGCTCGCGCCCGGACAGGAGCCGCACGTCCACGAGCGCGACGGCTTCGTGATCACGCTGTGGACGTACTACGAGCACGCGACTCCTCACGAGATCCCGTCCGCCGGCTACGCCCACGCGCTCCGGTGCCTGCACGTCGGCCTGCGCGCCCTCGACGTACCCGCGCCCCGCTTCACCGACCGCGTAGAGCGGGCCCGGCGACTTGTGGCGGATCACGACCGCACCCCGGAACTCGCCGACGCGGACCGGGAGTTGCTGGGCGGCACGCTGCGACGACTGGGACGGGCGGTCGGAGAGCGCGGGGGAGCCGAGCAGTTGCTGCACGGCGAGCCGCACGCCGGCAACGTGCTCGCGACGAAGGACGGGCCGCTGTTCATCGACTTCGAGACGTGCTGCCGTGGCCCCGTCGAGTACGACCTCGCCCACGCGCCCGAGGAGGTGGCCGGGCACTACCCCGGGGTCGATCACGTCCTGCTGCGCCGGTGCCGGATTCTCGTCCTGGCGATGGTCACCGCATGGCGGTGGGACCGTGACGACCAGTTCCCGGACGGCCGCAGGCTGGGCACGGAGTGGCTCGGCCGCATCCGGGCGGCACGCGATCGCGACGGCCCGCAAGCGCTCGGCTGATCGCGCCCTCGCCAACGCCCCATGCCATCTAGGGCCGCCCCCGGAAACCAGGAGAGCGGCCCTCGATGTGATGCGGCAGGGGGAGACCCGGAGGTCAGGCGTACGTGTAGAAGCCGGAGCCCGTCTTGCGGCCCAGGCGCCCCGCCTCGACCATCCGCTGGAGCAGCGGCGGCGCGGCGTACAGCGGCTCCTTGTACTCCCCGTACATGGAGTTCGCGATCGAGACGATCGTGTCCAGGCCGATGAGGTCGGAGAGCTTGAGGGGGCCCATGGGGTGGGCACAGCCCATTTCCATGCCGTTGTCGATGTCCTCGCGGCTGGCGATGCCGGACTCGAACATGCGGATGGCGGAGAGGAGGTACGGCACCAGCAGCGCGTTGACCACGAAGCCGGAGCGGTCCTGGGCGCGGATCGCGTGCTTGCCGAGGACCTTCTCGGCGAAGATCTGGGCGCGGCTCAGGGTGCCCTCGGAGGTGGTGAGCGCCGGGATCAGCTCGACCAGGCTCTGCACGGGGGCGGGGTTGAAGAAGTGGATGCCGATCACGTGGTCCGGGCGGGACGTGGCGACCGCCAGCTTCACCAGCGGGATGGAGGAGGTGTTGGAGGCGAGGATCGCGTCGGGGCGGGTCACCACCTGGTCGAGCACGCGGAAGATCTCCGTCTTCACCTGCTCGTTCTCCACGACGGCCTCGATCACGAGGTCACGGTCCGCGAACTCGCCGAGATCGGTCGTGAAGCTGAGCCGCGCCTGCGTCGCGTCCCGCTCCTCCTCGCTGATCTTGCCCCGCTCGGCAGCCTTGGCCAGGGAGTTGTACAGCCGGGTCCGGCCGATCTCCAGGGCGTCGCCCGTGGTCTCCGCGACCTTCACGTCCAGGCCCGCCCGGGCACACACCTCCGCGATGCCCGCGCCCATCTGGCCGCAGCCCACCACTCCGACGCGCGAGATGTCTCCGGCTCGGAAGTCCGTCACATCGTCCCCTTCGCTGGTTCTTGACTCTCGCAGGGCCTCCGGAATCGGTGCCTGCTCCGAGCGTGCACGTTACCGCCAAGTATCGATGATCGATCGCCGGGGTAGGGACAAGCCGTACCGTCGGAACGGTCCGTCATGGGGCGGATTCGGAGCGTGTGGGGGTGGACATGGCGATTCGGGCGGAGTCCGGGACGGGGTCCGGGCAGAGCGCGCGGGGAGCGGCGGTCTCGCGCAGAGCGTTCACACTGGGAGCCGTCACCGCCCTCGCGGCGGCCCAGGGCGTCCAGTCGGCCCAGGCCCGGGTACCCCACGCCCGCCCCGCGCATCCGGGCCGCCGTACCGAGATGCGGGGCGTCTGGCTCGCCACCGTGGCCAACCGCGACTGGCCCTCCCGCCCGGGCCTGCCGCCCGAGGAGCAGCGCGCGGAGCTGACCGCCCACCTCGACCGGGCGGTACGGGACCGCCTCAACACCGTGATCTTCCAGGTACGCCCCACCGCCGACGCCCTGTGGCCCTCGCCGTACGAGCCCTGGTCCGCGTGTCTGACCGGCACCCAGGGCGCCGACCCCGGCTGGAACCCGCTGGCCACCGCCGTCGAGGAGGCCCACGCGCGCGGCCTGGAGCTGCACGCCTGGTTCAACCCGTACCGCGTCGCCAACCACACCGACCCCGCCCGGCTGGTGCCCTGGCATCCCGCCCGCGTCCACCCCGACTGGACCGTCGTCTACGGCGGCAAGCTCTACTACAACCCCGGTCTGCCGGAGGTCCGCCGCTTCGTGCGGCGGGCCATGCTCGACGCCGTACGCCGCTACCCGGTCGACGCCGTGCACTTCGACGACTACTTCTATCCGTACCCGGTGGCCGGCGCGGCCTTCGACGACGACGCGGCGTACGCGGCCCACGGCGCGGGCTACCCCACCCGCGGCGACTGGCGCCGCGCCAACATCGACAAGCTGATCCGGGAGACGGCGGCCGGCATCCGCCGCGTGCGCCCCGGCACCCGCTTCGGGATCAGCCCCTTCGGGGTGTGGCGCAACGCCGCGACCGACCCGCGCGGCTCGGACACCACGGCGGGCGTGCAGACGTACGACGACCTGTGCGCGGACACCAGGAAATGGGTGCGGGAGGGCTGGATCGACTACATCGTGCCGCAGGTGTACTGGAACATCGGCTTCGCGGCGGCCGACTACGCCAGGCTCGTCGACTGGTGGGCGCGGCAGGCCGAGGGCAGCCGCACCCGGCTTCACATCGGCGAGGCGCTCTACAAAGCGGGTGCCGCCGGACAGCCTCCGGCCTGGCAGGACCCGGCGGAGCTGTCCCGGCACCTCACGTTCGCGGCGCGCTACCCGCAGGTACGCGGTCATGTCTTCTTCGCCGCCCAGGACGTGGCCCGCGACCCCCTGGGAGCGATGGCACGGGTGGTCGCCGACCACTACCGACGGCCGGCGAGACCCCCGCGCTGACCCCGTTCGCATCCGTTGCCGTCGGCTGTCCCGTCTCCGGCCGCCACGGCTGCTTCGGTCACCTGGGCTTCGGTTACTTCGGCTTGTTCTCGTCGTGACGAACCTGGCAGTCCGGGCCGGGAGACATGATGGCCTCGTGCCCGTCCTCGAAGCGGACGCGGTAGGGCGGTTCGCCCTCCTCGCCGATCACTTCCACCACTTCCGACACCTGGTCGTGCTGTCCGACCACCCGCCCGTGCTGGACAAGGTGGTCCCCCTTGTGCGCACGCATCTTCGGAACCCTCCTCACGGTCATGACCGTTGGGTGACGGCGATGCACACGAGCACGGCGACGGCGGTCAGCGGAGCGGCCGCGGTGACATGCTCGCCCAGTAGCAGTGCCGACCACACCAGTGTGAGCAGGGGCTGAGCCAACTGCAACTGGCTGGCCCGGGGGATGCCCACCGCCGCCATGCCCCGGTACCAGAGCACCAGGCCGAGGAACTGCGAGCCCAGCGCGACCCACAGCACGCCCGCCACCCCGTGCGCGGTGAGCCGTACCGGCTCGTGCCCGAGCGCCAGCGCCGCGCCCAGCGCGCTCAGCGGCAGGCACAGCACCAGCGCCCAGCCGATGACCTGCCAGCCGGGCATGACCCGGGCCAGCCTGCCGCCCTCGGTGTATCCGGCCGCGCACACCAGCAGGGCCGCGAAGAGGTAGACGTCCGCCCTGGTCAGGGCGCCGCCGCTCTGGGTGATCGTGAACGCGACCACCGCCGCCGCGCCCACGAGCGCCGCCGTCCAGAACCGGCGCGAGGGCCGGGACCCGACGCGCAGCGCGGACATCGCGGCGGTCGTCAGCGGTAGCAGACCCACGACGACGGCCGCGTGCGCGGTGGTCGAGGTCTGCAGCGCGAGCGTGGTCAGCAGCGGGAAGCCCAGTACCGTACCCGCCCCGACCACCGCCAGCCCCGGCAGATGGCGCCGGGCGGGCAACGGAACGCGCAGGAACAGCAGACAGCCGCCCGCGACCAGCGCCGCGAGGACACCCCGGACCGCCGTGAGCGACCAGGGGCCGAAGCTCTCCAGGCCCCAGGCGGTGGCGGGGAAGGTCAGGGAGAAGGCGACGACACCGAGGGCCGCGAGACCGCTGCCCATGAGCCGGGACTCGCGCGGCGGCGCGGTGACCGTTATCGAGGTCGTGGCGGTAGCGCTACTCTGTGCTCTCATGAATGAGCGTAGCAGTGTGCGCGAACTGGCGGAACAGCTCCGGCGGGAGCTGAACCGCTACTCACCGGGCGAGAAGCTGCCCTCCAGCCGGGCCCTGGTCGAGCGGTTCCGCGTGAGCCCGGTGACCGTCTCGCGGTCGCTCGCTCAACTCGCCGCCGAGGGGCTGGTCGTCACCCGGCCCGGTGCCGGTGCCTTCCGGGCCCGGCGGCACGCCACGCCCCCGCCCGCCGGGGACACCTCCTGGCAGGAGGTCGCGCTCAGCGCCGACGGCACCGGCGACGTGGTACCCCGCACCGTGGACGCCTCCGGCGTCATGATCTCGCTGCCCGCCCCGCCCCCCGGCGTCCTGGAGCTGAGCGGCGGCTACCCGCACCCGAGCCTCCAGCCCGAGGGGGCCATGGCCGCCGCCCTCGCCCGCGCCGGACGGCGCCCCGGCGCCTGGGGCCGCCCGCCGCTGGAGGGGCTGCCCGAACTGCGGGAATGGTTCGCGCGCGGCATCGGCGGCTCCGTCACCGCCGCCGAGGTGCTGATCGCGGCGGGCGGCCAGTCCGCGCTCGCCACCGCGCTGCGCGCCCTCGCCCCGGCCGGCGCCCCCGTCCTCGTCGAGTCGCCCACCTACCCGGGGATGCTGGACCTCGCCCGCGCCGCCGGGCTCAGACCCGTACCGGTGCCGATGGACCGCGACGGCGTACGCCCCGACCTGCTCACCGACGCCTTCCGCGCCACCGGCGCCCGCGTCTTCGTCTGCCAGCCGCTCTTCCAGAACCCCACCGGCGCCGTCCTCGCCCCCGAGCGCCGCGCCGAGGTCCTGCGCATCGCCCGCGCCTCGGGCGCCTTCGTCATCGAGGACGACTACGTACGCCGCCTCCCGCACTCCGACGCGCCCCCGCTGCCCCGCCCGCTCGCGGCCGACGACCCCGACGGCGTCGTCGTCCACGTCGGCTCGCTCACCAAGGCGACCTCACCCAGCTTCCGGGTGGCCGCGCTCGCCGCGCGCGGCCCCGTCCTCGAAAGACTGCGCGCCATCCAGATCGTGGACAGCTTCTTCGTGCCCCGGCCGCTCCAGGAGGCGGCCCTCGAACTCGTCGGCTCCCCCGCCTGGTCACGCCACCTGCGGTCCCTGTCGGCCGAGTTGGCGGCGCGCCGCGAGGCGATGACCGGCGCCCTCGCCCTCCGGCTCCCCGAACTCGCCGTGCCGCACATCCCGTTCGGCGGCTTCCACCTCTGGCTCCGGCTGCCCGAGGGGGTCACGGAACCGGCGCTGATCGGCGCCGCCCTGCGCGCGGGCGTCTCGGTCACCCCGGGGCGCGCCTACTTCAGCGCCGAACCCCCGGCGGCCCACATCCGGCTGAGCTTCGCGGCGGTCGCGGGCACGGGGGAGATCGCGGAGGGGGTGCGGCGGCTGCGAGCGGCGTATGACGAAGTGCGGTGAAGCCCGGACAAGTCACTTGCTGGACTGGGTGGCCGACATCCGGCGCGGCGGTGTTTTCCGGTCACTCCGCGCAGGGCGGCCCTGACCGCCCTTGACCGGTAACCGTCCTGGGCCCACCATCGGCCCATGCCACTTCGGGTGACGTTCGTCGCGGCCGCCCACGGGTCCCCGTCGTACGCCGAGCGCTTCGGGGACGACCGGCCGCTGGACCAGGCCGGCTGGGACGAGGTGCAGCGGATGGTCGGATACCTGCTCCCGCTGGCCGCCGCCGAGCTGCGCTACTGCTCCCCGACCCCGCGCAGCCGCGCCACCGGCGATGCCCTCGGGTACGCCCCGCTGGTCCAACTCGCCCTGCGCGACTGCGACATGGGCCGTTGGCGCGGGCTGACCCTGGGGGAGGCGATGGCGCGCGAGCCGCAGGCGGTGGACGCCTGGCTGACCGACCCGCGCTCCTCACCGCACGGCGGGGAGTCCCTGCTGGCGTTCATCTCCCGGGTCGGCGGCTGGCTCGACACCCGCCCGGTGGACGAATACGGCCGGATCGTCGCCGTGGCCGAACCCGCCGTGATCCGCGCGGCCCTGGTGTACGCGCTGAAGGCGCCGCCCGCGACCTACTGGAACATCGACGTGCGCCCGCTGTCCGCCACCACCGTCCTGGGCGGCTCGGGCCGCTGGAACCTCCACCTGGACGGGGTGTCCGCTCAGCCCTCGCGCACGTAGTCGGTGGTCAGCACCAGGTCCTTCGCCGGACCGCCGACCCGCCACACCGAGCGCCAGTGATCGGCGTCGGCGACGGTGAACTCGCCCCGGTAGAAGTCGGCCGAGCAGGGGTGCCCCGCGATGTGGTGCCCGGTGCGCAGATCCAGGTCGTGGAAGGGACGCCCGTCCGCGAACCGTACGTCCGCCGTACCCCGCGTCCGCCCCGGCAGAAACCGCAGCGTGCGGGTCGCGGGCCGGGTCACGCCCTGCCAGGTGAAGTCCCCGGACTCCTCGTGCAGCAGCCCGGGTGCACCGTCCGGCAGCGGCGCGAAGACGGTGCTGCCCTCGAAACGGCCGGTGTCCCCGCTCGCGAGGTCGCGTACCTCGCGGGTGACGCGCCAGCGGCCGGCCAGATGGGCCAGCACGTCGGGCACCGGCAGGTGGGCGCCGTTCACCTGGACCTCTTCCCCGGGCCGTCCGGCGACCCGACCGGCTTCTTCCGCCGGGCCTGCGCCGTGACCTCGTGATACGCGATGTGACTCGTGGCCCGGAACGCCTCCTCGTACGCGGCGAGCACGGCTCCGGCACCCCCGCCGCCGCGCCGCCGTACGAACCGGGCGAGCAGGGTCAGCGCGCCCAGCACGGTCACCAGCCCCACGCAGAGGACCAGGTACGGCACCCACACATCCATGCCCCGAGCTTACGGGCGCCCGCCTCCGGCGTACCGGCCCGCCTCCTCCTTCGACGTCAGGCTCCGACCGTCGGTGCCCGACGACGCCGGGCGCGGAGATCTCCTCCTCACCTGGCGAAACCCCTGGCCCCCGCCCCGCCCCGTGCCGCAGGATTCTCGCCGTGGCCCATACGGAACCTACGGACGACGGCGTGCCGGACGGCCTGCTGGGCTGGTGTCCGGTGGCCAACATGTCGCGGGAGACCGTGCGGGGCGAGGGCGGTCTCGACATCCAGCACGGTACGAAGCACTTCCGCGCGGGGACCCTGTTGTGGATTCCGCCCGTTCGCTGGGACCCCGGGCACCAGCGGTGGCGTGCGGTGGGGCGGCACCGGGGCAACGGGCGCCGGTACGTCAACATGGTCGTCCGGGCGGACGACCTGGAGAACTTCCGGGTCAAGGGGGTCTACAGCGAGGCTCTGGTGCGCGGTCTCAACGGCCACGGCCACGACCCGGCCGCTCCCCGGACGCTGCAGGACCCGTGGACCCTTGAGCGGGCCCAGAAGTGGGCGGACGCGCGGAACCATCGCGGGGAGCGCGCCTTCTTCGTCGACGGCAACCGACGCGTCCTCCCGGGAGTCTCCGTCCCCGACCCTCCGCCGGCCGAGTTCGAGGTCGACGGCGAGACCCTGTACCTCGTCAGCCACGGCCATTGGGGTGTCCAGTACAGCCACAGGCCCCGTCCCGTGGAACGGCTTCCGGGGTCCTGAACGGGACTCCCGGGGCTACGCCCGAGCCGGCTCGGCCGGCCTGCCGGCGGGCCGGGTGCGCCAACCGGCGGCGCTCGACCGGTGGTTCTCGTCGGGCGTTAGCCTCTGCGGATGACTCCCACGCCCCCTCCACAGACCGTCACGCGCCACCGCGACGGCCGGATCCGCGCCTACCGTCCGACGGAGCCCGGCGTCTTCGGGGCGCTGGAGCCCGTGGCGGTCTTCCCGGCGCGTGCCGGTGACGAGGTCGTGGAGTCGGCCGTGCGGCACGATCTGGAGCGGGCCGTCTACACGACCCCGCACGGCGTCGTCTGCCTGAGCCGCGCCGGGGACCCGGTGTGGGCGGCGGACTTCGAGCCGCGCTCCCAGGAGAGCCGTGGCCATCGCCCCGGCTGTGCCTTCTCCCTGGACGGACGGACCGTGTGGGTCTACCGGCCGGACGCGATGGCGGGACGCGGGGACTGCGACCAGTGGGTGGTGCACGACGCCGACAGCGGGGCGGTCCTCGCCCGCCACGAGCTGGAGACCTCCGGACACGGCGCCCTCCATCACGTGCACCCCGTGGACGGGAGCGTCTACCTCGACATCGGTGAGGGGCAGGACGGCACGGTCACCGTGCGCGGCACGGTCGGCGCCGACGGCGTGCCGGAGTTCACCACCTACCCGTGGTCGGACCGCTGTCTGATCGACCTCGCGCCGGGCGGGGAGCGGTTCATGTCCGTCGAGCACGGCCAGACGGACGTCGCCTTCCACCGCCACCCCGACGGAACCGTCCTCCTCACCCTCTCCGTCGAGGACTTCGGCCACGACCCGGAGGAGACGTTCGTCGAATGGTCCGGCGGCTATCTGACCCCGGACACGGCCGTCGTCACCCTGGGCGGCGAGACCGAGGACGGGGACGAGTGGTTCCGCCATCACCTGGTCGACGTCCGCACGGGCACGATCGGCGGCGAGATCACCGTCGAGGCGGCCAACCCCTACGACCTGAAGCCCCTGGGCGACGGATCCTTCCTGATCCCCGGCCCCCAGGGGCATCCCGTCCGCCGGTCCCACCTGGGCGGGGCGTGACACCCGCGGCGGCGGGCACCCTCCGGTCCGTCCGTACAGCGGCGGAGTACGCCCGGCTGCCCACCCCGCACGCCCGGCAGCGCGGGGCTCGGGCAGCCGGCACCTGAAAACAGCGCCGAAGATCGTGCCGAGGACCATCGGCACGTCATTGCATAAACGTGCATCACTACGTATAGTCATGCCAACGAAGGAGGCTGACATGACGGTGCGCGTGGCTGTCGCCGGCGCCAGTGGGTATGCCGGGGGAGAGGTGCTGCGGCTGCTGCTCGGGCACCCGGCGGTCGAGGTCGGGGCCGTGACCGCGCACGGGAACGCCGGGCAGCGGCTCGGGGCGTTGCAGCCGCAGTTGGTGCCGCTCGCCGGGCGGGTGCTGGAAGAGACCGGCGCCGAGACCCTCGCCGGGCACGACGTCGTCTTTCTCGCGCTGCCCCACGGGCAGTCCGCCGCCGTCGCCGAGCAGCTCGGCCCCGACGTGCTCGTCATCGACATGGGCGCCGACTTCCGGCTGAAGGACGCCGGGGACTGGGAGCGGTTCTACGGGAGCCCGCACGCCGGTACCTGGCCGTACGGCCTGCCCGAACTCCCGGGCGCCCGAGCCGCGCTGGAGGGGTCCAAGCGCGTCGCGGTGCCCGGTTGCTACCCGACCGCCGTCTCCCTCGCCCTCTTCCCGGCGTACACCGCGCACCTCGTGGAGCCGGAGGCCGTGATCGTCGCCGCCTCCGGCACCTCGGGCGCGGGCAAGGCGCCCAAGGCGCACCTGCTCGGCAGCGAGGTCATGGGGTCCATGTCGCCGTACGGGGTCGGGGGCGGTCACCGGCACACCCCGGAGATGATCCAGAACCTCGGCGCGGCGGCGGGCGAGCGGGTGTCCGTGTCGTTCACGCCCACCCTCGCGCCCATGCCCCGCGGCATCCTCGCCACGTGCAGCGCGAAGGCGCGCCCCGGGGTGGACGCCCAGGCGGTGCGCGCCGCGTACGAGAAGGCGTACGCCGACGAGCCGTTCGTGCACCTGCTCCCCGAGGGGCAGTGGCCCGCGACCGCGTCCGTCACCGGCTCCAACGCCGTACACGTGCAGATCGCCCACGACCCCGACGCCCACCGCGTCATCGCGATCAGCGCCATCGACAACCTGACCAAGGGCACCGCGGGCGGTGCCGTACAGAGCATGAACATCGCCCTCGGGCTCGACGAGACCACCGGGCTTTCCACGATCGGAGTCGCGCCTTGAGCGTCACAGCGGCCAAGGGATTCACCGCGGCGGGCATCGCCGCCGGGATCAAGGACAACGGCAACCCCGACCTGGCCCTCGTGGTCAACACCGGTCCCCGACGCGCCGCCGCCGGCGTCTTCACCGCCAACCGCGTGAAGGCCGCCCCGGTACTGTGGTCGGAGCAGGTGATCAAGAGCGGCGAGGTCTCCGTCGTCGTCCTCAACTCCGGTGGCGCCAACGCCTGTACGGGACCGAAGGGCTTCCAGGACACCCACGCCACCGCCGAGAAGGCCGCCGAGGTCCTCGGGCGCGGCGCGATCGAGGTCGCCGTCTGCTCCACCGGGCTGATCGGTGTGCACCTCCCGATGGACAAGCTGCTGCCCGGCATCGAGACCGCCGCGGCCGCCCTGAGCGAGCACGGCGGCGAGAAGGCCGCCATCGCCATCAAGACCACCGACACCCACCACAAGACGGCCGTGGTCGACGGCGACGGCTGGACCGTCGGCGGCATGGCCAAGGGCGCCGGAATGCTCGCCCCCGGCCTCGCCACCATGCTGGTCGTCCTCACCACCGACGCCGACGTGGACACCGCCGCACTGGACCAGGCCCTGCGCGCCGCCACCAAGGTCACCTTCGACCGGGTCGACTCCGACGGCTGCATGTCCACCAACGACACCGTCCTGCTGCTCTCCTCCGGCGCCTCCGGCATCACCCCGGACCAGGAGGAGTTCACCGAGGCTGTCCGCACGGTCTGCGAGGACCTCGGCCGTCAGCTCATCGGAGACGCCGAGGGCGCCAGCAAGGACATCAAGGTCGAGGTGATCAACGCGGCCACCGAGGAGGACGCCGTCGAGGTCGGCCGCTCGATCGCCCGCAACAACCTCCTCAAGTGCGCGATCCACGGCGAGGACCCCAACTGGGGCCGTGTCCTGTCCGCCATCGGCACCACGAAGGCCGCCTTCGACCCCGACCTGCTCAACGTCGCCATCAACGACGTCTGGGTCTGCAAGAACGGCTCCGTCGGCGAGGACCGCGACCTGGTCGACATGCGCTACCGCGAGGTGCACATCGTCGCCGACCTCGCCGCGGGCACCGAGACGGCCACCATCTGGACCAACGACCTCACCGCCGACTACGTCCACGAGAACAGCGCGTACAGCTCATGAGCACCCCGACGCGGAAGCACACCGCGCTCCCCAAGGCCCGCATCCTCGTCGAGGCGCTGCCCTGGCTCACCCGCCACCACGGCAGGACCGTCGTCATCAAGTTCGGCGGCAACGCCATGGTGGACGAGGGCCTGAAGGCCGCCTTCGCCCAGGACGTCGTCTTCCTGCGCCACGCCGGCCTCAAGCCGGTCGTCGTGCACGGCGGCGGACCGCAGATCAGCGCCGCGCTCGACAAGCACGGCATCGTCAGCGAGTTCAAGGCAGGGCTCCGGGTCACCACCGAGGAGGCCATGGACGTCGTACGGATGGTGCTCGCCGGCCAGGTCCAGCGCGAGCTGGTCGGCCTGCTCAACGCGCACGGCCCGCTCGCCGTCGGCCTCACCGGCGAGGACGCCCACACCATCACCGCGACCCGCCACCAGCCCCGCATCGACGGCGAACTCGTGGACATCGGACGCGTCGGCGAGATCACCGAGATCGACACCGGCGCCATCGAGGCCCTGCTCGCGGACGGCCGCATCCCGGTCGTCTCCTCCATCGCCCGCTCCGAGGACGACGGTCATGTCTACAACGTCAATGCTGATACGGCGGCTGCGGCACTCGCTGCTGCGCTGGGCGCCGAAACCCTCATGGTCCTCACCGACGTCGAGGGCCTCTACGAGGACTGGCCGAACTCCGACGAGGTGATCAGCCGCCTCACCGCCACCCAGCTCGAGAAACTGCTGCCCGAGCTGTCCTCGGGCATGGTGCCCAAGATGGAGGGCTGCCTCCACGCCGTACGCAACGGCGTGAACACCGCCCGCGTCATCGACGGCCGGGTCCAGCACTCGATCCTGCTGGAGATCTTCACGGACGAGGGCATCGGCACCATGGTCGTGCCCGACGACGAGCCGGACACCCCGGGGGAGTCATGAGCGACACCAGCACCACCACCAACAACGCCGAACTCACCGCCCGTTGGCAGGGCGCCCTCATGAACAACTACGGCACCCCGCGCCTGCCCCTCGTGCGCGGCGAGGGCACCGCCGTGTGGGACGCCGACGGCAAGCGGTACCTCGACTTCGTCGGCGGCATCGCCGTGAACGCCCTCGGCCACGCGCACCCGGCCGTGGTGAAGGCCGTCAGTACGCAGATCGCGTCCCTCGGCCATGTCTCCAACCTCTTCGTCGCCGAGCCGCCCGTCGCCCTCGCCGAGCGCCTGCTGCGCCTGTTCGGGCGCGACGGCAAGGTGTTCTTCTGCAACTCCGGCGCCGAGGCCAACGAGGCCGCCCTCAAGATCGGCCGGCTGACCGGGCGCACCCACATGGTCGCCACCACCGGCGGCTTCCACGGCCGCACCATGGGCGCCCTCGCGCTGACCGGCCAGCCCGGCAAGCAGACCCCGTTCCTGCCGCTGCCCGGCGAGGTCACCCACGTCCCCTACGGCGACGCCCGCGCCCTCGCCGACGCCGTCACCGACGAGACCGCCCTGGTCGTCATCGAGCCGATCCAGGGCGAGAACGGCGTCGTGGTCCCGCCGCCCGGCTACCTCAAGGCCGCCCGCGCCATCACCGCCGCCACCGGCGCCCTGCTGGTCCTGGACGAGGTGCAGACCGGCGTCGGCCGCACCGGCGACTGGTTCGCCTACCAGGCCCACGACGGCGTACTCCCCGACATCGTCACCCTCGCCAAGGGCCTCGGCGGCGGACTGCCGCTCGGTGCCACGATCGCCTTCGGCCGCGCCGCCGACCTGCTCCAGCCCGGCCAGCACGGCACCACCTTCGGCGGCAACCCGGTCGCGTGCGCCGCCGGACTCGCCGTGCTCGACACCATCGAGGCCGAGGGACTCCTCGCCCACACCAAGCGGCAGAGCGAGAACCTGCGCGCGGGAATCGAGGCGCTCGGCCACCCGCTGGTCGACCACGTACGGGGCGCGGGGCTCCTGCTGGGTATCGTGCTCACCGGACCGTACGCGGCGCAGGCGCAGGCGGCGGCCCAGGAAGCCGGGTTCCTGGTGAACGCGCCCGCCCCCGACGTCGTACGGCTCATGCCCCCGCTGAACCTCCGCGACGACGAGGCGGACGCCTTCCTCCAGGCGCTGCCCGGCATCCTCGACGTAAGCCGAGAGGACGGACGAGCCGGAGAATGAGACGACGATGAGCCAGGCGCAGGACCCCGGACAGGCGGGGGGAGCCGGGCCCGCGGTGCCGCAGACCCGCACCGCCCGCCACCGCCGGATCGTGGACATCCTCAACCGGCAGCCGGTGCGCTCGCAGAGCCAGCTCGCCAAGCTGCTCGCCGACGACGGGCTGAGCGTCACCCAGGCGACGCTCTCCCGCGACCTCGACGAGCTGAACGCGGTCAAGATCCGCAACACCGACGGCGACCTGATCTACGCGGTGCCCAGCGAGGGCGGCTTCCGCACCCCGCGCGCCCCGCTGGGGGAGTCCGCCAAGGAGGAGCGGATGCGGCGCCTGTCCCAGGAGCTGCTGATCTCCGCCGAGGCGTCCGCCAACCTCGTGGTGCTGCGCACCCCGCCCGGCGCGGCCCAGTTCCTCGCCTCGGCCATCGACCAGGCCGAACTGCAGGACATCCTCGGCACCATCGCCGGCGACGACACCCTGCTGCTCATCAGCCGCAACCCCACCGGCGGCCAGGCGCTCGCCGACCATCTGCTCCAGCTGGCGCAGAAGGGACACTGACGGGCGTTCGCACGGCGAGTCCGTATGGCGCGTCCGTACGGCGAAGGGGCGTACCGGAGTCACACAACTCCCGTACGCCCCTTGCCCGGTGCGCCGCGCAGGCGCGATACGGCGGCGGCAGGTCAGCCCAGCCGCGTCGCCAGCCCCCCGGTACAGCGCACCTCGTCCCCCGCGGTGATGAGTAAGCCCTCCACGTCCGGCAGCGACTCCAGCCAGGCGAGACCCGCGCGCGAGCCCATCGCGAACGCCGCCGTGGCCCAGCAGTCCGTCCAGGTCAGCCGGGGGCCCACCACCGTCACCGCGACCAGGTCGGTCACCGCGGACTTGCCGGTGCCCGGATCCACGATGTGCGCTCCCCGCTCGGCCGTCCCCGACGTCGCCACGGACAGCTCCTCCGTGCCGGCCGCCGAGATCACCGCCGCGAGCCCGCCGGGCCGCAGCGGATCGGCCACGCCCACCCGCCACGCCCGCCCCGGCTCGGGGGCGCCGCACATCTGCACGTCGCCGCCGCCGTTCACACTGACCCCGCGCACCCCGTCCACGGCAGCGAGGGCCCGCGCCGCCCGCTCGGCGGACCAGCCCTTGACGATCCCGGTCGGGTCCAGCGAGCCCCGGTAGCGAGGGCTGAACCAGCCCTCGCTCACCCGCTCCGCCTCGGCCGCCAGATCCAGCACCTCGGCGACCTCCGGCGCGCACTGCTCCACCGTCAGCTCGCCCCGGGCCAGCCGGGAGACCTCGCTGTCCTCGCGGTAGGTGCTGAACAGCGCGTCCACCCGGTGCAGACCCGCGACCACCTCGTCCAGGGCCGTGCGTACCGCGTCCGCCTCGCCGCCGCGCACGTCGAAGGAGAACACGGTCCCCATGACCTCCTCCGCGTGCCGCACCGCGTTGTCCTTCGCCCGCTCGGCCACGCGCTCAGCCACCGGCCTGGTCCAGCGCGGACTGCAGCGACTGCTTGTATCCGGTACTGGTGTAGGTGGCGCCGGACACCGAGTCGATGTCGGCGTTCCCGGCCGCCACGGCCTCCTTGTTGAGCCTCGGCACGGAGAGCGCGGTCTTCTGGTCGCTGGTGCCGCCCTTGGGCGCCTGGACCGCCTCCGCCTTGGTGATCTTCTTGCCGCTGACCGTGATCCGCACCTGGACGGCGCCGTACGGCGTCTGCGCCGCCTTGCCGGTGACGGTACGGGGAGCGGCGGCCTCGGCCGAACCGGAGCCGCCGGAGCCGGACTTGGAGCCCGTGCCGGACTTGGAGCCGGAGCCGGAGTCCGCGGGGGTGGTCTTGATCTTGTCCAGCGCCGACTGAAGCGACTTCTTGTACCCCGCGCTCGTGTACGTCGCCCCCGACACCGAGTCGATGTCCGCGCCCTGGGCGACCACCGCCTCCTGGTTCAGCCTGGGCACCGACAGCGCGGTCTTCTGGTCGCTGGTGCCGCCCTTCGGGGCCTGGACCGCCTCCGCCTTGGTGATCTTCCCGCCGCGCACGGTCAGCCGCACCTGCACGGCGCCGTACTGCGTCTGGGCCACGTCCCCGGTCACCGTCCCGTCGGCACGGGCCTGCTCCGCGCCGCCCTGCGGCGACTCCTGCGCGGCCGCCGTCTGCTGCGGTGCCGCGCCCGACGCCGACGCCGAGGACGGATCGGTGGCGGGCTTCAGCGACAGCAGCAGCACGACACCGGACACGGTCGCGGCGGTGGCCAGCACGACCCGCCGAATCGGGTGGCTCTTCCTCATGTCTTCCAGGGCTCCAGGTCTCGTGCGAACGGTCTTCGGTGAGCGCTGTTCACATCTCGAACGACTCGTGATGGATACGGCGGGCGGGTACCCCGGCGCCGCGCAGGGCCTCGTACACCGACTGCGCGAAACCGGGCGGCCCGCACATGAAGACGTCGTGGCGGTCGATGTCGGGGATCTTGCGCTGGAGGTTCTCCGCAGAGATGTCAGGACGCTGCCCCTCCGGGCTGTTCACCGCGTACATCAGCCGGGCGCCACGCTCCTCCGCGATGGTCGCCAGCTCGTCCCACAGGGCCAGGTCCTGCGTGGTGTTGGCCCGGTAGAGCAGGGTGATGTCACCGGCCGCTCCGGGCAGCGTCTCGAACAGCGCCCGCATCGGCGTGATGCCCACACCGCCCGCGACCAGCAGCACCTTGCCCCGGCTGCGCCGCTGCGCGGTGAGCGCGCCGTACGGCCCCTCCGCCCACACCCGCGTGCCCGGCGTCAGCTCGCGCAGCCGCGCACTGTGGTCGCCGATCGCCTTCACGGTGATCCGCAGCATCCCCGGGCGGGGCGCGGCCGACAGCGAGTACGGGTGCGAGCTGAACCGCATCCCAGGAGCCAGGAACCGCCAGCGGAAGAACTGGCCCGCCTGCGCGCCCATCCGGTGCAGCTTGCGGCCCGAGATCAGCACCGACACGATGCCCGGCGACTCCTCGATCACCGCCTCCACGCGCATCCGGTGACGCAGGTTCAACCGGATCGGCACGATGATCCGGTACCAGAGCACCAGCGCGGTCACCGCGCCGTAGAGCGCGTACCAGAAGGTCTTCGCCGTCGGCTCGACCGCGAAGTCGTTGCCGGTGGTGATCTGGTGCCAGAACGTCAGGAACACGGCCGCGTACGTCAGCAGATGCACGTGGTACCAGGTGTCGTACGGCAGCCTGCGCCGCACGACGCCGATGGACGACAGGCCGATCACCACGAACAGGCCGGTGCCGATGGCCGCCTTGCCCATGTCGGGCAACTGGTTCACCGAGTCGATCGTCTGCTGGACGATGTCCCCGAGGGACTTGCCCGCCTGGAGCGCGTAGCCCCACATGACGAGGAAGACGTGCGCGAGGACCAGGCTGAGCGTGTAGCGGCCGCTCATCGCGTGCCAGCGGGCCACCCGGTCCGATCCGACCCGCCGCTCCAGGGCGGGTACGCGCGCCATCTGGAGCACGACCAGCGCCATCAGGTATCCGGCGAGCAGCCCGGTGATCCGGCCCGCGTTCACGATCCGGCCGGTGTTGTCCGCGATGGACGGTGTGTTGTGCCACCAGAGCCACAGCACGGCCACCGCCCCGGCCCACACGGCCAGCAGCAGCGGTACGGCCGGGGAGCGGCGCGGGCGAATGCGGCGCATCGTCTGGCGGCGGGCGGCACGTCCGCCCGCAAGCGTGGTGGTCACGGTTCCTCCGGGGGACTTGACCCTTGGCCCACACATACGCGCGGTGCGCCCGGAGTGTTCAGCGGGCGGCGGAGTCGAGCGCGGACTGGAGCGACTGCCGGTAGCCCGTGCTGGTGTAGGTGGCTCCCGACACGGTGTCGATGTCCGCGTTCTGGGCCGCCAGCGCCTCGGCACGCAGCCGGGGCAGGGCGTACGCGTTGATCTCCCGGTCGCGCGGGTTGTCCGACGGATGCCGGACCGCGGTCACGTCGGTGAGCCTGCCGGCCTCGAGCGTGATCCGCACCTGCACCGGCCCCCACCGCGTCCGCTCCATGTCCCCGGTGACGGTACGGCTGCCGCTGCCGCTGCCGCTGCCCGTGCCCGACGACGCCGGTGGCGGTACGGCCGTCGCTCCCGGGTTCGTGTGCGGCTTCAGCGACAGCGGCAGCACCGTCGCGGCGACGGCGGCCGCGCAGGCCAGGACGGTACGGCGCAGGGGCCGGTTCTTGCGCAAGGGGTGCACGGTGATTCTCCGGTCTCACAGCTCGAACGACTCGTGGTGGATGCGCCGGTCCGGGACGCCCGCCGCCCGCAGCGCCTCGTAGACGTCCTGCGCGAACGGGTGGGGGCCGCAGAGGAAGACGTCGTGTCCCGGCAGCCCGGGGTACGCCGAGCGCAGCCACTCCGGGGTGAGGAGCGGGCGTTCGCCGTGCGGGCCGTTGAGCACGTACCGCAGCGGTGCGCCGCGTCGGTGGGCTATCGTCTCCAGCTCCCCGCGCAGCGCGAGGTCCTCGGGCCCGCGTGCCCGGTAGAGCAGCGCCGGTTCCCCGGGCAGCGTCTCGAACAGCGCGCGCAGCGGGGTGATGCCGACCCCGGCCGCGATGAGGAGCGAGCGGTGGCTGGTGGCCCGCTCGGCGGTGAGCGACCCGTACGGCCCCTCTGCCCACACCCGGGTGCCCGGCCGCAGCAGGGCGGCCCGCGCGCTGTGGTCGCCCAGCGCCTTGGCGGTGATCCGCAGCCGGCCGGGGAGCGGCGGGGCGGAGAGCGAGTAGGGGGTGGAGGTGCCGGCCAGGCCCGCGCCGAGGAACCGCCAGCGGAAGAACTGACCCGACCGCGCGCCGAGTCGGTCCAGGTGGCGGCCGGTCACGACCACGGAGTACACCCCCGGCGCCTCCGCGCGCACAGACTCCACCCGCAGCCGGTGCCGCAGGTTCAGCCGCACCGGGACCAGCACCCGGAACCACAGCACCAGCGCCGCGACCGAGAGGTACAGCGCGTACCACGCGGCGCTCGCCGCCCGGCCGCCCAGGTCCGCGCCCAGGGCCACCTGGTGCCCGAAGGCCAGGAACACCGCCGCGTAGGTCAGCAGATGGACGCGGTACCAGAACTCGTGGCTCGTGCGGCGGCGCACCGCCCGCGCGGAGGTGATCCCCACCGCGCACAGCACGGCCGTGCCCGCCGTCGCCTTCAGCATGTCGGGGTAGTCGAGGACGACGGTGACGGTCTCGTGCCACAGCGAGGCCCCCTCCTGAGCGGCGTACCCCGCGATGATCAGCACGACGTGCGCGGCCAGTAGGGAGACCGTCCACCGTCCGGCCAGGGCGTGCCAGCGGGCGACCCGGTCCGAGCCGATCCGCGTCTCCAGCAGCGGCACCCGCGCCATCAGACCGACCAGGACCGCGCAGGCGTACCCGCACAGCAGGCCGGTGATCCGCCCGGCGCCGGTCAGCCAGCCCGCCGCGCCGACGACCGCGTCCGTGCCGGTCCACCACAGCGCGAGCACGGCAGCCGCGCCCGCCCACAGCAGGACCAGCAGCGGTACGGCGGGCGAGCGGCGGGCCGGGGGTGACACGGGCGGCGCCGCGCGCCCCTCGTCCACGGTGATCATCGGCGATGTCCCTTCGTCCGTCCGGACCGCCACTGTGCGGGGCGAAGCTCTGAGGGACCTCTGAACGAGCTCCGGGATCTTCAGAGGAAACTCACAGCCCGGAGCGCGCGTCCCACCCCCGCGCGTCGGGGATGCTGGAGAGCGCGATGAACACCTCCCGCTCCGGCCGCCCCACGCTCACCCGTCCCGACGGCACCCCGCTACGCGTCCTCGTCGTCGACGACGACCCCGACCTCGCGGAGGTCCTCACCGGAGCCCTGCGCTACGAGGGCTGGCAGGTGCGCGCGGAGGGCGACGGCGCCTCGGCCGTCGCCGCGGCGCGGGAGCTGAGGCCCGACGCCGTGGTCCTGGACGTGATGCTGCCGGACACCGACGGCCTCGCCGTGCTGCGCCGCCTCCAGGAGATCGAGCCCGAGGTCTGTGTGCTCTTCCTCACCGCGCGGGACGCCGTCGAGGACCGGATCGCCGGGATCACGGCGGGCGGCGACGACTACGTGACCAAGCCGTTCAGCCTGGAGGAGGTCGTCGCCCGGCTGCGCGGACTCCTGCGCCGCGCGGGCATGGCCCGCCTCCTGGACGAGGGGCCGCGCCTGACCGTGGGCGACCTGGTCATGGACGAGGACGCGCGCGAGGTGACGCGCGCCGGCGAGCTGATCGACCTCTCACCGACCGAGTTCGAGCTGCTGCGCTACCTCATGCGCAACCCGCGATGTGTCCTGAGCAAGGCCCAGATCCTCGACCGGGTGTGGTCCTACGACTTCGGGGGCCGCGCGCACGTGGTCGAGCTGTACATCTCCTACCTGCGCAAGAAGGTGGACGCGGGGCGCGAGCCGATGATCCACACCGTGCGCGGGGCGGGGTACGTGCTGAAGCCGGTGGGCCGGTGAGAATGCCACGGCCGCGGCTGCCCCGCACCCTGCGCGCCCGCCTCACCGCCGGCCTGGTCGTCCTGCTCGCCGTGAGCTGCGCGGCCGTGGGCCTGGCCGCGGTCGTGGAGCTGAACGGCTTCCTCACCCGGCGTCTGGACCAGCAGCTCGTGGAGGCGGGCGACCGCTTCCCGGAGAGCCTGGAACACCACGGCCTCCTGCCCGACGACCACGACGGCGACGAGTACGGCGACACCCGGCGGCAGGCGGCGGGCACCTTCGGCGCCCGGCTCGTCGACGGCAAGGTCACCCATCGCGGCCTCGTACGGCCCGGTGACCCCGCCGCCGACCTGAGCGTCGCCCTGACCCCGGCGGACGAGCGGGCGCTGGCCGCGCTGCCGCCCGACGGCAGCCCGCGTACGGTCCGGCTGTCCGCCCTGCACCACTACCGGCTGGCGGCGAACCGGGGCCGCGACGGCGACGTCCTGGTGGTCGGGCTTCCCATGGAGCCGGTGGAGGCGGCCGTCCACCGCCTCGAACTGGTCTCCGGGGTCGTCTTCGGGGCGGCCCTCGTGGTCACCGGCGTGGCCGGGGCGCTGTGGGTCCGCTGGTCGCTGCGGCCGCTCAACCGGGTCGCGGCGACCGCCGTGCGGGTGAGCGGGCTGCCGCTGGCCAGCGGTGAGGTCGCCCTCCCGCCCAGGGTGCCGGTCGCCGAGACAGGCAGCGAGGTCGGCCGCGTGGCCACCGCTGTCAACCGGATGCTCGGCCACGTCGAGGACGCGCTGACCAAGCGGCAGGCGAGCGAGGAGCGGCTGCGCGGCTTCGCCGCCGACGCCAGCCACGAACTGCGCACCCCGGTCGCCTCCGTGCGCGGGCACGCGGAACTCGCGCTGCTGCACCCCGGCCCGGTACCGGCCGAGGTCACCCGCGCGCTGGAGCGCATCGCCGCCGAGTCCGCCCGGATGGGCGCGATGGTGGACGACCTGCTGCTGCTCGCCCGCCTCGACGCGGGGCGCCCGCTGGAGCGCCGTCCGGTCGACCTCACCCGGCTGGTCCTGGACGCGGTCACCGACGCCCGCGCCGTGGGCCCGGAGCACCGCTGGACCCTCGACCTCGCCGAGGAACCGGTCACCGTCACCGGCGACGACCACCGTCTGCACCAGGTCCTGGCCAACCTCCTGGCCAACGCCCGGCTGCACACCCCGCCCGGCACCGAGGTCACCGTCACCCTGGCCGCCGAGGACGGCGCGGTCCGGCTCTCCGTGCACGACGACGGCCCCGGCATCCCCGAGGAGGTCCGCGCCCACGTCTTCGAGCGGTTCACCCGCGCGGAACACCGGCGCCTCGCGGACTCCCCGGGAGGAGGGGCCGGGCTCGGTCTGTCGATCGTGTCGGCGGTGGTGGAGGCGCACGGCGGAAGCGTGCGGGTGGAGAGCGTGCCGGGAAGCACGACGTTCGTGGTGCGGCTGCCCTAGCCGTCGGCGCCCACCCCGGGCCCGGTCCCGGTCGGTGGCAGCGGCAGGGGCAGCCCCGGCAGGCCGTCGATGCTGGTGGCGATGTGGTCCTTCCCGGCGAAGTACGCGCTCAGCGAGGCGTCGTCCTCGCGGGCGAAGCGTTTGGCGTGCAGTTCTCGGTCCGCTTCGTAGGCGAGGTACGGGACGGCGTAGCCGCAGGAGTCGCGGATCAGCTCGGCGCGGACGACGATGACGGCCCGCAGGCCGTGCCGGGTGGGATCGATGTCCGGGAACGAGGTCAGGAGCCCCGGGAAGCGGGGGTCGTCGCGGAGCACGGCCTCGCCGCGGCCGTGGACGCGGACGATGTTGGGCGGGCCCTGGAAGGCGCACCACATCAGGGTGATCCGGCCGTTCTCGCGCAGGTGGGCGACGGTCTCCGCGTGGGAGCCCGCGAAGTCGAGGTAGGCCACCGTGAGGTCGTCCAGGACGACGAATGAGCCCCGCAGACCCTTGGGCGAGAGGTTGACCGTGCCGTCGCCGGCCAGGGGCGCGGTCGCGGTGAAGAAGAGGGGCTGGTCCTCGATGAATCTCCGCAGCCTGCCCTCGATGCGCTCATATGTCTTTCCCATGCCCGGTGCCTACCCGTGCGCCGCGATTGACGAATCATGCGGGGTTCTGCATACTCATGCATAACAGCGAATGCACGTGAGGAGAAACCCGTGACCGAGCGCGTCGTACTCGCCTACTCAGGCGGACTGGACACCTCCGTCGCCATCGGCTGGATCGCCGAGGAGACGGGCGCCGAGGTCATCGCCGTAGCGGTGGACGTCGGCCAGGGCGGCGAGGACCTGGACGTCATCCGCAAGCGCGCCCTCGCGTGCGGTGCGGTGGAGGCCGAAGTGGCCGACGCCAAGGACGAGTTCGCCGAGGAGTACTGCCTCCCGGCGATCAAGGCGAACGCCCTCTACATGGACCGGTACCCGCTGGTCTCGGCCCTCTCGCGGCCGACCATCGTCAAGCACCTCGTCGCCGCCGCCCAGAAGCACGGCGCCACCACGGTCGCCCACGGCTGCACCGGCAAGGGCAACGACCAGGTCCGCTTCGAGGCCGGCATCGTCGCCCTCGCCCCCGATCTGAAGTGCATCGCCCCGGTCCGCGACTACGCGATGACCCGGGACAAGGCGATCGCCTTCTGCGAGGCGAAGAACCTCCCGATCGCGACCACCAAGAAGTCCCCGTACTCCATCGACCAGAACGTCTTCGGACGCGCCGTCGAGACGGGCTTCCTGGAGGACATCTGGAACGCGCCGATCGAGGACATCTACGAGTACACCTCCAACCCGGCCGAGGCCCGCGAGGCCGACGAGGTCGTCATCACCTTCGAGCGCGGTGTGCCGGTCGCCGTCGACGGCCGCCCGGTCACCGTCCTCCAGGCCATCCAGCAGCTCAACGAGCGCGCGGGCGCCCAGGGCATCGGCCGGATCGACATGGTCGAGGACCGTCTCGTCGGCATCAAGTCCCGCGAGGTGTACGAGGCTCCGGGCGCCATCGCCCTGATCACCGCCCACCAGGAGCTGGAAAACGTCACCGTCGAGCGCGAACTCGCCCGCTACAAGCGGCAGGTGGAGCAGCGCTGGGGCGAACTGGTCTACGACGGCCAGTGGTTCTCCCCGCTCAAGCGCGCCCTCGACGGCTTCATCGCCGAGGCCAACGAGCACGTCTCCGGCGACATCCGCATGACCCTGCACGGCGGCCGCGCCGTCGTCACCGGCCGCCGGTCCCAGTCGTCGCTGTACGACTTCAACCTCGCCACCTACGACACCGGCGACACCTTCGACCAGGCCGCGGCCAAGGGCTTCATCGACATCTACAGCCTGTCGTCGAAGATCGCCGCGCGGCGTGATCTGGCGGGCGAAGCCTGACGTGGACCTGGCTTAGGCGACCTCGCGCAAGAAGCGTCGTTAGAAGGACAGCAGCAGAACGACCGCCTCCTCGCCTGCCAGGGCGGGGAGGCGGTCGTACACCCAGCCACACCCGAGGAGCAACGCAGTGAGCAGCAACAGCGGTGACGTACGGCTCTGGGGCGGCCGTTTCGCCGACGGTCCCGCCGAGGCCCTGGCGAAGCTGTCCGCGTCCGTCCACTTCGACTGGCGGCTCGCGCCCTACGACATCGCGGGGTCCCGCGCCCACGCGCGCGTGCTGCACACGGCGGGCCTGCTCACCGAGGACGAGCTGACCCGGATGCTCGCCGGGCTCGACCAGCTGGAAGCGGACGTGGCGTCCGGCGACTTCGTCGGCACCATCGCCGACGAGGACGTGCACACCGCCCTGGAGCGCGGTCTGCTCGAACGCCTCGGCCCCGACCTCGGCGGCAAGCTCCGCGCGGGACGCTCGCGCAACGACCAGGTGGCCACCCTCTTCCGGATGTACCTGCGGGACCACGCCCGGATCATCGGGGGTCTGATCGCGGACCTCCAGGACGCCCTGATCGGCCTGGCCGAGGCCCACCCGGACGTCGCCATGCCCGGCCGCACCCACCTCCAGCACGCGCAGCCGGTGCTCTTCGCCCACCATGTGCTCGCCCATGTGCAGTCCCTGTCCCGGGACGCCGAGCGGCTGCGCCAGTGGGACGCGCGCACGGCCGTCTCGCCGTACGGTTCCGGCGCGCTCGCCGGCTCCTCCCTGGGGCTCGACCCGGAGGCGGTCGCCCGCGACCTCGGCTTCGAGCGCGGCAGCGTCGGCAACTCCATCGACGGCACGGCCTCGCGGGACTTCGTCGCGGAGTTCGCCTTCATCACCGCGATGATCGGGGTGAACCTCTCCCGGATCGCCGAGGAGATCATCATCTGGAACACGAAGGAGTTCTCCTTCGTCACCCTGCACGACGCCTTCTCCACCGGCTCCTCGATCATGCCGCAGAAGAAGAACCCGGACATCGCGGAGCTGGCGCGGGGCAAGTCCGGCCGCCTGATCGGCAACCTCACCGGCCTCCTCGCCACCCTCAAGGCCCTCCCCCTCGCCTACAACCGCGACCTCCAGGAGGACAAGGAGCCCGTCTTCGACTCCTGCGACCAGCTCGAAGTCCTCCTCCCCGCCTTCACCGGCATGATCGCCACCCTCACCGTCCACCGTGAACGGCTGGAGGAGCTCGCCCCCGCCGGCTTCTCCCTCGCCACCGACATCGCGGAATGGCTGGTCAAGCAGGGCGTCCCCTTCCGTGTCGCCCACGAGGTCGCGGGCGAGTGCGTCAAGACCGCGGAAGCCGAGGGCAAGGAACTGGACGCCCTCACGGACGACCAGTTCGCCAAGATCTCCCCTCACCTCACCCCCGAGGTCCGCACGGTCCTGAACGTCCCCGGTGCCCTCGCCTCCCGCGACGGCCGGGGAGGAACGGCTCCGAGCGCGGTGGCGGTTCAGCTGGCGGAACTGAAGACGGACGTGGAGTCCCAGCACGATTGGGCGAGGCGCAGTTAGTTCTTCAGGGGCGCGGGGCTGCGTCGATGTGCGGCCACCGCCGCGCGGGCGCGCCAAGCCGCAACGCACCCGCGGACGCCCAGGAGCCGAACCACCCGAGCTCCTGGGCGTACCGGTTACGTTGGTCACCGCAGCCGACCGAACGGAGCCCGAGATGCCCTTCGCCCGCCTCGCAGCCGCGACGACACCGACCCGCCACATCGGTCTGGGGCTCGCCGCGGTGGGCCGTCCCGGCTACATCAACCTGGGGAGGGACCGGGATCTCGGAGCGGACCGCGGCGTCGAGGCGCTGCGCGCCCGTACCCACGAACTCCTCGACGCCGCCTACGCGCAAGGCGTCCGCTACTTCGACGCCGCCCGCTCCTACGGCCGGGCGGAGGAGTTCCTCGCGGACTGGCTGGGCGCACGCGAAGACGTGGACGACGTCGTGATCGGCAGCAAGTGGGGCTACACCTACACCGCCGGCTGGTCGACCGAAGCCGAGCGGCACGAGGTCAAGGACCACTCCCTGGCGACCTACGAACGCCAGCGCGCGGAGACCGGCGCCCTGTTCGGGGACCGGCTCGACCTCTACCAGATCCACTCCGTCACCCCCGACAGCCCGGCGCTCACCGACCGCGCCCTGCACGAGCGGCTCGCGGAGGCGGCGGCGGGCGGTCTCACCATCGGCTTCTCCACCAGCGGCCCCGCGCAGGCGGACGCCATCCGGGCCGCACTGAAGATCACGGTGGACGGCGAGCGGCTCTTCCGCAGTGTGCAGTCGACGTACAACGCCCTGGAGACATCGGCGGGAGCCGCCCTCGCGGAGGCGCGCGACGCCGGGCTGACCGTGATCGTCAAGGAGGGCATGGCCAACGGCAGGCTCGCCGGGCCCGCCGCACCCGAGCTCCTGCGCGAGGTGGCCGAGGAGACCGGTCTCGGTGCCGACGCCGTCGCCCTCGCCCTGATCCTGTGCCGCCCCTGGGCCGACGTGGTGCTCTCCGGCGCCGCGACCGCCGCCCAGCTCACCTCCAACCTGCACGCGGCCGCCGTGGACCTGGACGAGGACCGGCTCGCCCGTCTCGCCGCCCTCGCGGAGGACCCGCGCGCCTACTGGGAGCGGCGCGGACAGCTGCCCTGGCACTGAGGTCACGCCACCGGCACGACCAGGCCCGGGTGAGTCACACATGCCTGCAATGAGACACTGATGTCTCACTAGAGGTACCCTTGTCTCATGGCCCTGGACCGAGACCACGTACTGCGCAGCGCCGCCGCCCTGCTGACCCGCAGATCCACCGCGACCATGGACGAGGTCGCGCGTGCCGCCGGAATCAGCCGCGCCACCCTGCACCGTCACTTCGCCGGACGCGACGCGCTCGTCCGCGCGCTGGAAGCCCTCGGCATCGCGGAGTGCGAGGCCGCGCTGGACCGCGCCCGGCTCGACGAGGGCCCCGCGAGCGAGGCCGTCCGCCGCCTGGTGCGCGAGCTGCAGTCCGCCGCGGGACTGGTCGCCTTCCTCTACGGCGAGAGCCAGCTCTGGGAGGGACAGGGCCAGAACGAGGGCTGGGAGCGCCTGGACACCCGGATCGGCGCGCTCTTCCGGCGCGGACAGCGCGAGGGCGAGCTGCGCATCGACCTCACCCCCGCCTGGCTCACCGAGGCGCTCTACGGCCTGATCACCGCCTGCGCCTGGGCCACCCTGGACGGCCGCGTGGCCGCCCGCGACTTCCCCACCATGGTCGCCGAGCTGCTGCTCGGCGGCGCCCTCAGGAACGAGGAACCATGACCGGCACCCTGCGGCCGGCCGTCGTCACCGGTACGGAACCCCGCCCGGGCCGCTGGCTCGCGCTCGCCGTCCTGACCCTGGCCGTGCTGCTCGTGGCCGTGGACGCCACCGTCCTCGGCCTCGCCACCCCCTTCATCAGCGAGGACCTGCACCCCTCCGGCACCGAACTGCTGTGGATCGGGGACGTGTACTCCTTCGTCATCGCCGGACTGCTCGTCTCCATGGGCAGCCTCGGCGACCGCGTCGGCCGCAAGCGCGTCCTGCTGTGGGGCGCGACCGCGTTCGGCGCGCTCTCCGTCCTCAACGCCTACGCGACGACCCCCGGCCTCATGATCCTGGCCCGCGCCCTGCTCGGCGTGGCGGGCGCGACCCTGATGCCCGCCACCCTGGGCCTGATCCGCACCCTCTTCCACGACCCGCGCGAACGCAGTCTCGCCGTCGGCGTCTGGGGCGCCACCGCCTCCGCCGGTACGGCCGTCGGGCCCATCGTCGGCGGCTTCCTCCTGGAGCACTTCTGGTGGGGTTCGGTCTTCCTGATCAACCTGCCGGTGACGGCCCTGCTGGTCCTCGTCGGCGCCCGCACCCTCCCCGAGTCCCGCGACCCGCGCCCCGGCCCCTGGGACCTGACGAGCGTCGCCCTCTCCCTGACCGGGATGCTCGGCGTGGTCTACGCGGTCAAGGAGACCGCCACCCACGGCCCCACCGCCCCCGCCCTCGCCGCGGGCGCGCTCGGCGCCGCCGCGCTCCTCGGCTTCGTACGCCGCCAACTCGCCCTGCCCACCCCGCTCCTCGACGTACGCCTCTTCCGGCGCCGGGGCTTCGGCGGGGCGGTCCTGGCCGACCTGCTCACCGTGCTGGGGATGTCGGGGCTGGTGTTCTTCCTGTCCCAGTACCTTCAACTGGTGCAGGGCAGGCACCCGTTCGAGGCCGGTCTGGCCGAACTGCCCGCCGCCGTCGGAGCGGTCGGCGCCGGCCTTTTCGCGGGCCGCGCCGCCCGCCGCTTCTCGGTCCGCGCGGTGGTCTCCGCGGGCCTGGCCGCCATCGGCCTCGCTCTCGCCGCCCTCACCACGATCAGCGAGTCCACCGGCTACCCGCTCCTGGGCGCCGTCCTCCTGATCGTCGGCATAGGCGCGGGCTTCTCCTTCACCGTCACCGCCGACGTGATCCTCTCCAGCGTGCCGAAGAACCAGGCGGGCGCCGCCTCCGCCGTCTCGGAGACGGCCTACGAACTCGGTGCCGCCCTGGGCATCGCCCTCCTGGGCTCGATCGTGACCGCGGCGTACCGGGACTTCACGGCTCCGCCGGGCACGCCACCGATGGTCCACGAGTCCTTGGGCGCGGCGGTGGAAACGGCGACAAAACTGCCCCCGGCGACCGCGCACGACCTCCTGGAAGCATCCAGGGAAGCCTTCGTGCACGGCCTGCACCTGGCGTGCGGAGCGGGGGCGGCGGTGCTTCTGATGACGGCGTCGGCGGCATGGTTCTCGCTGAGGAAGCAGAAACTCGCCGACTAGGGCCGGGCGGAGTTTCTAAGGGGCGCGGGGAACCGCGCGAGCACCCACAACGCACCCGCACCCGAAAACGCAGACTAGGCGGCCTTGGCCTTGGTCGCGTACATGTCCACGTACTCCTGCCCGGACAACCGCATGACCTCGGCCATCACGGAATCCGTGACCGCCCGCAGCACATACCGATCCCGGTCCATCCCCTCGTACCGGGAGAACTCCATCGGCTCGCCGAAACGAACCGTCACCCGCCCGGGCCGCGGCATCCCGCTCCCACCCGGCTGCAGCTTGTCGGTGCCGATCATGGCGAAGGGAACGACAGGCGCCCCGGTCATCAGGGTGAGCCGGGCGATACCGGTACGACCCCGGTAGAGACGGCCGTCGGGCGACCGCGTGCCCTCGGGGTAGATCCCGAAGATCTTCCCCTCCTCCAGGATCCGCCGCCCGGTCATCAGCGCGGCGACGCCCCCGTTCGCACCGTCCCGGTCGACCGGGATCATGCCGACACCGGTGAAGAACCAGGCCATCGCGCGGCCCTTGACGCCCTTGCCGGTGACGTACTCGTCCTTGCCGATGAAGCAGACCTGCCGCTTGGAGACGACCGGCAGCACGATGGAGTCGATGAAGGTGAGGTGGTTGCCCGCCAGGATCACCGGCCCGTCGCCGGGAATGTTCTCCATGCCCTCCACCTGAGGACGGAACATCAGGCGCATGATCGGTCCGAGCACTGCCTTGATGAGGGCGAAGCGGGACAACAGGTCCTCCGAGGCCGACGGGATCGTTATGAGTCCGTGCAGGTGAGGACATTACTCGCGGCAACCGGGGAAACGCACGTCGGGCCCGCGCGGTTCACCGAGGTCTTACGCGATGTTGACGCGGGTTTACCTGCGGGTCTTCCTCACGGAGGGTGCTTACGGTGTGACAGGTGTCGCACCCGTACGGCCCCTCGGCGACCCCCTCGGACGGACCCGACGAACCATCACCTCACCACCCCCACCGGACAGCTCCTGTCACCCGCGTGTTCGTACCGGGGTCTCCCCCCGGTCACCCCACCGCCCCTACGATCGGCGCGCATTCGACGATCCGACGCAGGAGGCGCGCATGGAGAGCGAGCAGACGAACGGGTCCACCCGGGCCACCGGACGGCGGGCGGTGCTCGGTGCCGCGGTGCTCGGCGCGGGCGGCGCGGTCCTCGGGCTGCCCGGCACCGCCCGCGCGGCCGGGACCCGCAACGCCGCGCACGGCGGAGGCGGGCTGAAGAGCCTGCCCAAGCCGACGATCATCGGCCACCGCGGCACCAGCGGCTACCGCCCCGAGCACACCTTCGGCTCGTACGACCTGGCGCTCGAACTCGGCGCCGACATCGTGGAGGCCGGGGACCTGGTGCCCACCAAGGACGGGCACCTCGTCTGCCGGCACGAGCCGGAGATCGGCGGCACCACCGACGTGGCGTCGCACCCCGAGTTCGCGGACCGCAAGAGGACGAAGCTCCTCGACGGGGTGTCCACCACCGGCTGGTTCACCGAGGACTTCACACTGGCCGAGCTGCGCACCCTGCGCGCCGTCGAGCGCATCCCCGCCAACCGGCCGCACAACACCCTCTACAACGGGCGCTGGCCCGTCCCCACCTTCGAAGAGGTCCTCCAGTGGCAGGACCGGCGCACCCGCGAGCTGGGCCGCCAGGTGTGGATCTATCCCGAGCTGAAGCACCCCACGTACTTCCGCAAGCTCGGCCTCGGCCTGGAGGAGCGGGTCGCCAAGCTCCTCCACCAGCACGGCAAGGACGGCCGCAACTCCCCGGTCATCCTCCAGTCCTTCGAGCCGACCAGCATCCAGCGCATGAACCGCCTGGTCGACAACCCGCTGGTCGTGCTGCTGTCCAGCGCCGACAGCCGCCCCTACGACTTCGTGGACACCGGCGACCCGCGCACGACCGCGGACCTGGTCACCCCCGCCGGTCTGCGGGAGATCGCCGGTTACGCGCAGGGCATCGGACCCACCCTCGACCTGGTCATCCCCAAGAAGTCCGACGGCACCCTGGACAAGCCCACCACCCTGGTCGCGGACGCGCACAAGGTCGGCCTGGTCCTGCACCCGTACACGATGCGCAACGAGAACCCCTTCCTCCCCGCCGAGTACCGCAAGGGCAGCGCCCCGGACGCCTACGGCGACGTCTTCGGCGCCTTCCGTACCTACTTCGCGACCGGCATCGACGGCGTCTTCACCGACAACGCCGACACCGCCCTGCTCGCCCGCGCCGACTTCCTCGGCGGCTGAGCTCCCCGCGGGCGGCAGAGCCCCCGCGTCAACCCCGCGCCCCCGCCTCCCCGGTCGGGGTGACGGCGCGCCGTCCGGGAAACCTCAGGGCCGGACGGCGCGTCGTTGCGCATATGACGCACGACCTGATGGCCGCCCTGCGCCCGCTGCTCACGGCCGAGGCTTCCGCCGAGGCACAGGCCGGCGGAAGCGAGCCGGGAGATCTGGAACAGGCGGTCTGGGTACGGCTCCTGGAGCGCCTGGCGGCCGACGGACCGCCGCCCGACCCGCAGCGCTGGCTGCGCCGGGCGGTGCGCGCCGAGGCGCGCCGCAGCCGCCGCACCCTCCGGCGCGAGCGCCCCTACGGCGCCGAGCCCGCCGACGACGCCCGGCCCGGGCCCGAGCAACTCGCCCTCACCGCCGCCCGGTACGGCCTGCTGCGCGAGGCGGTCGAGCGGCTGCCCGGACGCTGCCCCCGGCTCCTGGAGGCGCTGCTCTCCCCGCGGGACCCCACCTACCGCGAGATCGCGGGGGAGTTGGGTATCTCACAGGGCAGTCTCGGCCCGGAACGTTCCCGATGTCTGGGATGTCTGCGGCGATTGCTCGCGCCGGAGGTTGCGGCCGACGGAGTGCGGGGATAGGTGTGAGGTACGACGGCTGATCAGGTGAGCGGGAGGCGTGCGCACATGGGCATGAGCGTGACCATCTCGGCGGCGACCGAGCAGGACGCGGAACAGATCTTCAGGCTCCAGTACCTCTGCTTCCAGAGCGAGGCGGCGCGCTACGGCAACTACCGCATCGACCCGCTCGTCCAGAGCCTGGACTCGGTCCGCGAGGAGGTGGCCGCCGACTGCGTCTTCGTCGCCCGGCTCGGCGACGAGATCGTCGGCTCGGTGCGCGGCAGGCTCACCGAGGACGGCGCCGCCGCCATCGGCACCCTCTGCGTCCATCCCCGCCTCCAGGGTCACGGCATCGGCGCCCGGCTCCTCGGCGCGGCCGAGGCGGCCCTGACCGAGCAGCGCGGCGCCACCGTGTTCCGGCTGCACAGCGGCCACCGCAGCGACGCCGGGCTGCGGTTGTACCGCCGCGCCGGATACCAGGCGGTCGGGCGCTCGCAGGGCGCCGACGGGGTGGAGATGATCGTGCTGGAGAAGAAGGCCGGCGCCTACGCGGCCACCGCGTGACGCCCCGCCCGGCTAGCGCGTGACGTCCGCGCGCAGCCGCGCCTTGCGCAGCCAGTACAGCGCGGACAGCGGCAGCAGCACGGGGATGAAGACGTACCCCAGGCCGTAGTCCGACCACACGGTGGCGTCGGGGAAGGCGGACGGCTCGACCAGGGTCCAGGTGCCCACGATCAGCACGCCCGCCAGCTCGGCGGCGCAGCACACCAGCGCCGCCCGGCGGGCCGTCTCGCCGCCCCGCACCAGGGTGTACGTGATGAAGCCGTAGACCACGCCCGCGAGCGCGGAGAGCGAGTAGGCGAGCGGGGCCCGGTCGAACTCGGTGGCGATCTGGTACACCGAGCGCGACACCGCGCCGACGACCATCACGCCGTAGAACCACACGAGCAACATGCCCGGCCCGCTGATCAACCGGGCCGGCTTCTCCTCCAGCGCCGTCACGTCAGCCTCCCCAGATGTCGAAGAGCCGTACTTCGAGCACGGCAAGGACCACACCGCCCGCGGCGGCGGTCACCGAGCCCCAGCGGGTCCGCTCGGCCAGCGACATGAACCCGGCCGCGGGGACACACGCGAACGCGCCCAGCAGATACGCCACGAAGATCGTCGTGCCCTGCTCGGGACGCTCGCCCCGGGCGAGGCGTACGACCCCGACCACCAACTGCGCCAGGGCGAGGACCGACACCACGGCCATGCCGATCAGGTGCCAGTCCTTCGTCGGCTGGTCCCGGTAGGCGGCCCAGCCGCACCAAACGGCCAGGAGCAGCGCGGCGACCCCGGTCACCAGCAAGAGGGCGTTGAGCATGCGGAGACCTTATTACGGCCGAAACGGACGCCCGCCGCCGCCCCCGGCCTGCGCCCCCTCCCGTTCGCGGCTCATGTGATCACCGTGGCGTTGGCCACAGGCCGCGCGGGGCAGGGGTCCGGCATCCCTGCCGGCCGGTGACCCGGTGCCCTTGTCCGGCTTGGCCGAGCGGGCGGGAGCAGGGGGAACGCCCGCGTCCACCCCGTCCACCAGGACTGTCCGCGGCTGTCCAGCATGTGGACAGCGTTCTCCGGTCAGGAGCGTCCGTCTGCTTTACTGGCCCGCATGACCACGACGAGCAGCCGCACTCTTGCGACCGAGGCGACCATGACGCCCGGTGCTCGCTGTATGTGTCGAATGTGCGCCTTCTAGAGGGCCCCCGCACCATCTGAGCCTCGCGCCCCGAAGCGAGAGCCGCGGCCGATCGTCCGGAACACCGGCGTACCGGACCCGTGCCGCCTTTCGCGCACACGACGTTCTCCCCGGGCTCCACCCCGGTCCCCATCGCCACCGCGAGAACCGTGCCGCGTCCCCATCGAACGCAAGCACCCGTGCCGGGCCCACCCGCGCCCGCGCACTCGACAGTGACGGAAATCCTGTGATCACGACATCGGGCCTGACCAAGGTCTACCGCTCCCGAGGCCGCGAGGTCACCGCCCTCGACGGCGTGGACCTCCACGTCCGCGAAGGCGAGGTCTACGGCGTCATCGGCCAGTCCGGCGCCGGGAAGTCCTCCCTGATCCGCTGCGTCAACCTGCTGGAGCGCCCCACCGCCGGCACCGTGACCGTGGCGGGCCAGGACCTCACCGCGCTCGCGGGGCGCGGACCGCGCGCCGGACGGGACCTGCGCCGGGCGCGCTCGCACATCGGCATGGTCTTCCAGCACTTCAACCTGCTGTCCTCGCGGACCGTGCAGGACAACGTCGAACTGCCGCTGGAGATCCTCGGCAAGTCCGGCAAGGAGCGCTCGCGCAAGGCGCTGGAACTCCTCGACCTGGTGGGTCTCGCCGACAAGGCCAAGGCCACCCCGGCCCAGCTCTCCGGCGGCCAGAAGCAGCGCGTCGGCATCGCCCGCGCCCTGGCCGGCGACCCCAAGGTCCTGCTGTCCGACGAGGCCACCAGCGCGCTGGACCCCGAGACGACCCGCTCGATCCTCCAGCTGCTGCGCGACCTCAACCAGCAGCTCGGGCTCACCGTCCTGCTCATCACCCACGAGATGGACGTCGTGAAGTCCATCTGCGACTCCGCCGCACTCATGGAGAAGGGACGCGTCGTGGAATCCGGCACCGTCAGCGAACTGCTCGCCACCCCCGGCTCCCAGTTGGCGTCCGCCCTGTTCCCGGTGGGCGGCGAGGCGTCCGGCGACGACCGCACCGTCCTCGACATCACCTTCCACGGCGAGGCCGCCACCCAGCCGGTCATCTCCCAGCTCTCGCGCACCTACAACATCGACATCTCGATCCTCGGCGCGGCCATCGACACCGTCGGCGGTCTCCAGATCGGCCGGATGCGCATCGAGCTGCCCGGCCGCTACGAGGACAACGTGGTGCCCATCGGCTTCCTGCGCGAACAGGGTCTGCAGATCGACGTCCAGGGCCAGGAGCCCGTGCTGGTGAAGGATGGTGCCAAGTGACCTGGTCCGAGATGGAGCCCCTGCTGACCCAGGCGTGTTCCGAGACGTTCACCATGATGATCTGGTCCACGCTGATAGCCGTCGCCGTCGGACTCCCGCTCGGCATCCTCCTGGTCCTCACCGACCGGGGCGGCCTGCTCCAGAACGTCGTGGCCAACAAGGTGCTCGGCCAGATCGTGAACATCGGCCGCTCGATGCCGTTCATCATCCTGATGGTCGCGCTGATGAGCTTCACCCGCTGGGTCACCGGCACCACCATCGGCACGACCGCCGCGATCGTCCCGCTCGCCATCGGCGGCATCCCGTTCTTCGCGCGCCTGGTCGAGACCGCCGTGCGCGAGGTGGACGGCGGACTCGTCGAGGCCGTGCAGGCCATGGGCGGCAACACCTGGACGATCGTCCGCAAGGTCCTGATCCCCGAGGCGCTGCCCTCGCTGATCGCCAGCACCACCACGACGATCATCGCCCTCATCGGCTACTCCGCCATGGCCGGCACGGTCGGCGGCGGCGGCCTCGGCGACCTCGCCGTCCGCTACGGCTACCAGCGCTTCGAGACCGAGCTGATGTGGATCATCGTCGGCATCCTCGCCGTCGTCATCTCGCTCATCCAGTTCGTCGGCGACTTCGCGGCCCGCTCCCTGCACGGGCGCGGCGGACGCTCGGGACCCGCGCCGAAGCTCCGGCTGCTGAAGGCCACGGAACCTGCCGCGGCCGACATCTCCAAGGTCGCCTGAGCCGATCCCGGCCGTCCGGCCGTCCCCCCGAGGGGCACCCCCAGACTCCCCGTTCACCCGTACACGGGGTCGCACCACCATAAGGAAAGGCACTTTTCGTGCGTAACACCGCCAAGCTCACCACCGCCGTCCTCGCCGCCGGAGCCCTCGCCTTCGGGCTGTCCGCCTGCGGCTCCGGCAAGGACTCCGCCGGCTCCTCCGACTACAGCGGACCGCTGATCGTCGCCGCGAGCCCGACCCCGCACGCCGAGATCCTCAACTTCGTCAAGAAGAACCTGGCGAAGAAGGCCGGACTCGACCTCCAGGTCAAGGAGTTCACGGACTACATCACGCCGAACACGGCGACCGAGGACGGCTCCGTCGGTGCCAACTACTTCCAGAACCAGCCGTACCTGGACGACTTCAACAAGAAGCGCGGCACCCACATCGTGCCCGTCGTCACGGTGCACCTGGAGCCGCTCGGCCTCTACTCCCACAAGGTCAAGCAGGCCGACGCGCTGAAGAGCGGTGCGACCATCGCCGTCCCCAACGACGCCGTCAACGAGGCCCGTGCCCTCAAGCTGCTCGCCGCCAACAAGCTCATCACGCTCAAGGACGGCGTGGGCAACGAGGCGACCCCGGCCGACATCACCAAGAACCCCAAGAACCTGAAGTTCAAGGAGGTCGAGGCCGCCCAGACCCCGCGCTCCCTGGACGACGTGGACGCCGCCGTCGTCAACGGCAACTACGCGATATCCGCCGGTCTCAAGCCCGCCAAGGACGCCCTCGTCCTGGAGTCCCCGAAGAACAACCCCTACGGCAACTTCCTCGCGGTGAAGAAGGGCAACGAGAAGGACCCGCGGGTCAAGAAGCTCGCCAAGCTGCTGACCTCGCCCGAGGTGAAGAAGTTCATCGAGGACAAGTACCAGGGCTCCGTCATCCCCTCGTTCTGATCGCGACGCGCACGACTGACGCGCACGACTGACGCGCACGAACGAACAAGGGGACCGACATGCGCAAGACCGTATGGCTCGCGGTGGCCGCCGCCCTCCCGCTCGGGTTCGGCCTCACCGCCTGCGGCTCGGGCTCGGCCTCGGACAGTGGTGGAAGCAAGGACGGCGCACTCGTCGTCGGCGCCACCCCCGTCCCGGCCGGCGAGGTGCTCGGCTACATCAAGGGCCACCTCGCCGCCAAGGCCGGACTCAAGCTCCAGGTCAAGGAGTTCACGGACTACGTCCTGCCGAACACCGCGCTCCAGGAGGGCTCGCTCGACGCGAACCTCTACCAGAACAAGCCCTTCCTGGACGACTTCAACAAGTCCAAGGGCACGGACCTGGTGCCGGTGGTCGACGCCTACCTGCCGCCCATGGGTGTCTACTCCAAGAAGGTCAAGGACGTCACCAAGCTCCCCGACGGAGCCACCGTCGGCGTGCCCAACGACCTGACCAACGAGGCCCGCGCGCTCAAGCTCCTCGCCGCGAGCGGTGTCATCGGGCTGAAGAAGGACGCCGGCACCCAGGCGTCCCCGGCGGACGTCGTCAAGAACCCCCGGCACCTGACGTTCAAGGAGATGGAGGCCGCCCAGCTCCCGCGCTCGCTGGGAGACATGGACGCCGCCGTCATCAACAACAACTTCGCCCAGGACGCCGGGCTCAGCCCCACCAAGGACTCGATCTACCTGGAGTCCGCGAAGAACAACCCGTACGCCAACCTCCTCGCCGTCAAGCGCGGCAGCGAGAAGGACCCCCGGGTCAAGAAGCTCGCCAAGCTGCTGACCTCGCCCGAGGTGAAGAAGTTCATCGAGGACAAGTACCACGGCTCGGTCCTGCCGGTCAGCGGAAGCTGACCCGCCTCCGGCCCGCCGCACACGGCAGGTACGGCCCCGCTCCCGCACCCCGCGAGGGGGTCCCCGTGACGCACGGGGACGGCGGGGGAGGGGCCCCTCGTGCGTTTCAGTGGTTACATGCTTCATGCTGGCAGTTCAGCGGGGCTTCCTGACGGCCCCTCACGAAACGATCCGACGTTACGGAGCGGCGCATGACTAGCACCTTCCCCAACATCTCCATCAGCACGGAGCGGTTGGTGCTGCGCCCCCTCGACGAGGACGACGTGCCCGCACTGGCCGAGATGATGAACGACGAACAGGTCGCCGCCTGGACGGACGTGCCCCAGCCGTTCACGGAAGAGGGCGCCCGTCACTGGATCACCGAGTACGCCCCCGCCGAACGCACCGCCGGACGCGGACTCGACCTCGCCGTCACGGAGTTCCTCACCCAGCGCCTGGTGGGCATCGTCCAACTCACCAAGACCGACTGGCAGATCAGGTCCAGCGAGCTGTCGTACATCATCGCCCCCTGGGCCCGCGGCGAAAGCTACGCCTCCGAGGCCGCGCTCGCCACCGCCGGGTGGCTCTTCGGCGACCAGAAGTTCGAGCGCATCGAGATCCGCACCCCCGCCGACAACACCGCCTCCCAGCAGGTCGCCCAGAAGATCGGCTGCATCAGCGAGGGCGTCCTGCGCAACGCCTGCATAGTGCACGTCCGCACCGAGGACGGCACCTGGACCGACATGCGCACCGACTTCATCGTCTGGAGCCTGCTGCCCGAGGACCTGGAGGGCGCCGAGGAACAGCTCTCCGACAGCCGCGGCTTCGGCGCCTACGCCGACTACTCCGACTGGAACTGACCTGCTCCGCTGTCCGAGGAGACCGGACACCACCCGGGCCCACACCCGCCCGGGCCGACCAGGTAACCTCACGGAGCCCCTGCTCGGGCCACCCCCTGACGACCTGCGAAGACCTGGAGACTGACGACGATGGCCGACCGGGTCACGGTGATCGGCTGGGACGGCTCGCCGCTGACCGAGGCGGCACGCGGCGCCCTCGGCGCCGCCACGCTCGTCGCGGGAGCCGCCCACCACCTGACGCTGCCCGAGATCCCGCCCACCGCCGAGCGCGTCCGGCTCGGCAGCCTGGCCCTGGCCGCCCGCCGCATCGCCGCCCACCGCGGCACCGCAGCCGTGCTCGCCGACGGCGACCCGGGGTTCTTCGGCGTCGTCCGCACCCTGCGCGACCCGGAGTTCGGCCTGGAGGTCGAGGTCGTCCCCGGCGTCTCCTCCGTCGCCGCCGCCTTCGCCCGCGCCGGGATGCCCTGGGACGACGCCCAGGTGGTCGTCGCCCACCCCCGCACCCTGCGCCGGGCCGTCAACGTCTGCCGCGCCCACCCCAAGGTCGCCGTCCTCACCGCGCCCGGCGCCGGACCCGCCGAACTCGGACTCCTCCTCGACGGCGTCCACCGCACCTTCGTCATCTGCGAGGAACTGGGCACCGACAACGAACGGGTCAGCGTCGTCACCTCCGACAAGGCGGCCGACCACACCTGGCGCGACCCCAACGTCGTCATCGTCATCGGCGGCCACCCCGGCGCCGTCGAGGGCGGCGGCTGGATCGCCGGGCGCGACCCCGCCGTGGGCCCGCGCGGCTGGACCCAGCCCGACGAGGCGTACGGCGGCGGACTCGGCGAGGGCGAGACGGAACTGCTCCGCTCCGCCCAACTCGCGCGCCTGGGGCCCCGAACGGGCGACCTCGTGTGGGACATCGGCTGCGGCGCGGGCGCCTTCGCCGTGGACGCGGCGCGCGCCGGAGCCGCCGTCATCGCCGTCGACCACGACCCCGCCGCCTGCGCCCGCACGGACGCCGTCGCACGCGCCCACGGGGTCCAGCTCCAGATCGTCAGGGGCCAGGCCCCGCACGTCCTGGAGAACCTGCCCGAGCCCGACGTCGTCCGCGTCGGCGGCGGCGGAGCGGCCGTCGTCTCCGCCGTCGCGGACCGCCGCCCGCAGCGCATCGTCACCCACGCCGCGACCCGCGACGCGGCCGAACTCATCGGCCGCGACCTGACCGAACACGGCTACCGCGTCGAGTGCGCCCTCCTCCAGGCCGTCGAACTCGACACCCGTGTCTGGACGGAGACCGAGCGGAGCGTCGCGTTCCTGCTCAGCGGCGAGCTGCCCCGCCGCGAGACCCCGCGCTGACGCCAGGGGCGTACCGGGGCGGAAAGGGCAGCTCCCACCGCCCCGTGATCCTGTTGTCGTACCGCGCGCGGTAGGCTGGCCGATCGTTGTACCGCACCGGCGTACCGGGAGTTCGTTCGCCAATGTCCGGAACGCACGCCCGTTTTGAGGGCGGGTGGGGTACGGCGACACCACAGGACGCGCGACGTGGCGCAGTCCACAACGGGCAGTCGCGGATCACGCTGTCGCGACGGCGCGACGGCGGGACAATGGCACCAGCGGTTTTCATGCCACTGAATGGCTTTGTCGCCATTTCTGGCGGCCGTTCGTGCCGCCGGGCACGGACGCTCGTTCTCACTACGGGGCGGTCGGTGCGCCGTTCCGGGTGAGCTGGTCGTAGGAGCACTGAAGCGATGGGCGAGGGGTACGCATGACCGACACCGGCCAGATCCCGGGCGAGGGACAGCCGGAGAGCGCAGGCATGGTGGAGCAGCCGGGCGCCCCCGCCCACGGCTACACCTACGTCGCCGAGGCGCCCGCCGGGGATGAAGACCTGCTGCTGCCGGGCGCCCAGGGCGCATGGGGCAACGAAGTGCCGCCGCCCGCACCGGAACCGGTCGTGGAGGCCGTCCACCAGCCGGGCGCGCACGAGGCGTCGGGGCGCGACAGCGGCCAGGTCGACCTCACCGGCGTACGGCTGCCCGACGCGGGCCCCGTCTCCGTCACGCCGTCGCCCATCCTGTCGGCCCCGCACGGCCAGGCTCCGCAGCCGCCGCGCCGGCCGCTGCACCTCGGCCCGCCCATCCCCGACACCTCGGCCAGCCCGGTCCGTTCGCTTGCCGACCGAGGTCCGGCGGGCGCGCCCGTACGACAGCCCGTCCCGCCGGCCGCCGGGGGCGAACACACGGAGGTCCAGCACCTCCACGAGCCCGTCGCGCAGGGCACCGGCCAGTGGAACCTGGCCGCCGCCGTGCAGCCTCCGGCCGCCGAAACGGTTGGCCCGGTCCCCGGGACCACCGCCGACCCCGCCCAGGCCGCGATGGCCCGCATGGCCACCCAGGCGACCGGCGTCGTGCACGCGCACGACGGGGTCCAGCCGGTGGACGGCCATGACGGGGTGTACGGCGTCGCCGCCGACACCGCTGTGGTGGCCGAGGCTGCCCAGGCCGTCGTTCCGTCGGCCGAGGAGCCGCAGGAACAGCGGGAGGCGGTCGAGGCCGTTGCCACGGTCGAGGCCCCGGCCGAGCCGGTCGAGACCGTCTACCCCGTGACGCCGGAGGCGGTCGCGCCGGTGGAGGCGGACGCCGTCCCCACCGTCGCGGAGCCGGTCGCCGCCGAGGCCGAGCCGGAGCCCGCGCAGGGTGCCGCGCCGGTGGAGGCGGAGGTCGCCCCGGTGGCCGACGCGACCGTCCCGGCCCAGGCCGCCGCCGCGGTCGAGACGGACCCCGTGCCCGTCCCCGAGGCCGTCCAGCCGGAGCCGCCGACCGCCGCGCCGGTCGAAGCGGAGCCGCTCGCCGCCGCGCCCGTCGAGCCGGAGCCCCAGGCCGCCGTCCCGGCGGAAGCCGAGCCGGCCGAGGCGACCGCCGCTGCCCCCGACCTGGCCGTTGCGGCCCAGCCGGAGCCGGTCGCCCCCGTCGAGCCGGAGGCCGAGCCCGCCGCCGAGGTGACCCCCGAGACCCCCGCCGCCGCACCGGCCGTCGAGATCCCGGCCCCGGCCGAGACCCCCCTTCCGGCCGTCGCCGAGGCGACTCCCGAGGCACCCGAGCCCGTACCGGCCGCCGAGGCCGCAACCCCGGCCCCCGCCGAGCCCGCCCTCGCCGCCGCCGAGGCCCCCGCGCCCGCCCAGGGCCCCCAGCTCGTCGCGCCGCCGCAGGACGCCGAGGAGGCCGCGATCCCGCTGCCCTCCGCCGTCCCGCTGGAGCCGCAGCCCGACCGGACGCTCGGTCAGTTCGTGCCGGTCGACGGCCAGGTTCCCACGGCCCCGCACCTCGCGCCGACCCCGCCGCAGCCGCTGAGGCTGCCCGAGCAGGTCACCGAGGAGCCGGACGTCGTCCAGAGCGCGGAGGACCTGCACACCCGGGCCGCCGACCAGGACGAGCAGGACGGGCAGAGCCAGGACGTGCCCGCCGTGGCGGAGGCACTCGTACCCGCGGGCCCCGCCGCCCCCGCGTACAACGACGCCGAGCGCGAGGCCGTGCTCAAGGTCATCCGCGAGCGCCGCGACATCCGCAACGGCTTCCGCGGCGACCCCATCCCGCACGAGGTGCTGCTGCGCGTCCTGGAGGCCGCGCACACCGCCCCGTCGGTGGGCCACTCGCAGCCCTGGGACTTCGTCGTCATCAAGTCCGCGGAGACCCGGCGCGCGATGCACGACCTCGCCATGAGCCAGCGCGAGGCGTACGCCAAGTCGCTGCCCAAGGGCCGGGCGAAGCAGTTCAAGGAAATGAAGATCGAGGCCATCCTCGACACCCCGGTGAACATCGTCGTCACCGCCGACCCCACCCGCGGAGGCCGCCACACCCTCGGCCGGCACACCCAGCCGCAGATGGCGCCGTACTCCTCCGCGCTCGCGGTCGAGAACCTCTGGCTCGCCGCCCGCGCCGAGGGCCTCGGCGTCGGCTGGGTCAGCTTCTTCGACGAGCGGGAGATGGTCCGCGCGCTCGGTCTGCCCGAGCACCTGGAGGTCGTCGCCTACCTGTGCGTCGGGTACGTCGACGAGTTCCCCGACGAGCCCGAGCTGATGCAGGCCGGCTGGTCCAAGCGCCGCCCGCTGTCCTGGGTCGTGCACGAGGAGACGTACGGCCGCCGCGCCCTGCCCGGAGAGGAACCCCACGACCTGCTCGCCGAGACCGTCGCACAGATCCGCCCGCTCGACGCCAAGGCGCTCGGCGAGGCGTGGGAGCGCCAGAAGCGCATGACCAAGCCGGCCGGCGCGCTCGGCATGTTGGAGATCATCTCCGCGCAGCTCTCGGGGCTTTCCCGGCAGTGCCCGCCGCCGATCCCGGAGCCCGCGGCCGTCGCGATCTTCGCCGGTGACCACGGTGTGCACGCCCAGGGCGTCACCCCCTGGCCGCAGGAGGTCACCGGCCAGATGGTGGCCAACTTCCTCGGCGGCGGGGCGGTCTGCAACGCCTTCGCCAGCCAGGTCGGCGCCGAGGTGTGCGTCGTGGACGTCGGCGTGGTCGCCGACCTGCCCGCGACTCCCGGTCTGCTGCCCCGCAAGATCCGGGGCGGCACGTCCGACATGACCGCCGGGCCCGCGATGACCCGCGAGGAGGCCAGAGCCGCCATCGAGGTCGGTATCGAGACCGCCCGCGACCTGGTCGCGGCCGGGAACAAGGCGCTGCTCACCGGTGAGATGGGCATCGCCAACACCACCGCGTCCGCCGCGCTGATCGCCGTCTTCACCGGCGCCGACCCGGCCGAGGTCACCGGGCGTGGCACCGGCATCAACGACGAGACGCTGGCCCGCAAGACCGAGGTGGTCCGGCGCGCGCTGGAACTCCACCAGCCCGACCCGGCCGACCCGATCGGCGTCCTCGCGGCGGTCGGCGGTTTCGAGCACGCGGCCATGGTCGGCCTGCTGCTCGGCGGCGCCTCGCTGCGTACGCCGGTCATCCTGGACGGCGTGAGCGCCGGGGCCGCGGCCCTCGTCGCCCGCGCCATCGCCCCCGAGGTGCTGGCCGCCTGCATCGCCGGTCACCGCAGCGCCGAGCCCGGCCACGTGGCCGCGCTCAACAAGCTGGGCCTGCGCCCGCTGGTCGACCTCGACCTGCGCCTGGGCGAGGGAACCGGCGCGCTGCTCGCGCTGCCGCTGGTGCAGAGCACGGCGCGCGCGATGCACGAGGTCGCGACGTTCGACTCGGCGGGCGTCACCGAGAAGTAGACGGCCACCGCCCACCGCGCGGTGGGCACATGTACGGGCGCGGCGGGCGGTCCGGTGTTCACCCACCGGACCGCCCGTGCCGTCACCCGCCCCGGCGCCGTAAAATCCGCACGTCAGGGCCGCTCCGCCGCCGTAGCGCGCCGACCGCAGAGCTGGACGAGGAGCCGCACCTCATGGCCGAACACCCCGCCTACCCCGTAGGTCTCCGTCTGGCCGGCCGCCGCGTGGTCGTGCTCGGCGGCGGCCAGGTCGCCCAGCGCCGCCTTCCGGCGCTGATCGCGGCGGGCGCGGACGTCCAGCTGGTCTCGCCCGAGGCGACGCCCTCCGTGGAGGCGATGGCGGACGCGGGCGAGATCACCTGGCAGCGGCGGCCCTACGCCGAGGGCGATCTGAACGGCACCTGGTACGCCCTGATCGCCACCAGCGACCCGGTCGCCAACGCCACCGCCTCCGCCGAGGCCGAGCGCGAGCGCGTGTGGTGCGTACGCTCCGACGACGCCGACGCGGCCACCGCCTGGACCCCGGCCACCGGGACCAGCGAGGGCGTCACGGTCGCCGTCCTCACCACCACCGCGCGCAACCGCGACCCCCGGCACACCGCCGCCGTCCGCGACGCGGTCGTGGCGGGCCTGCGCGACGGCACCCTCGTCGCCCCCCACCACCGCACCCGCACCCCCGGCGTCGCCCTGGTCGGCGGCGGCCCCGGCGACCCGGACCTGATCACCGTGCGCGGGCGCCGTCTGCTCGCCGAGGCCGACGTGGTCATCGCGGACCGGCTCGGCCCGCGCGACCTGCTGGCCGAACTCCCGCCGCACGTCGAGGTGATCGACGCGGCGAAGATCCCCTACGGCCGCTACATGGCCCAGGAGGCCATCAACAACGCCCTGATCGAGCACGCCAAGCAGGGCAAGTCCGTGGTGCGGCTCAAGGGCGGCGACCCCTATGTCTTCGGCCGGGGCATGGAGGAGGTCCAGGCGCTCACCGAGGCGGGCATCCCCTGCACGGTCGTCCCCGGCATCAGCAGCTCGGTCTCCGTGCCGGGCGCGGCCGGGATACCCGTCACGCACCGGGGCGTCGCCCACGAGTTCACCGTGGTCAGCGGCCATGTCGCCCCCGACGACGAACGCTCCCTGGTCGACTGGCCCTCGCTCGCGAAGCTCACCGGCACGCTGGTGATCCTCATGGGCGTCGACAAGATGGACCGCATCGCCGAGACCCTCGTCGCCCACGGCAAGTCCCCGGACACCCCGGTCGCCCTGGTCCAGGAGGGCACGACCGCCTCCCAGCGCCGGGTGGACGCGACGCTCGCGACGGTGGCGGAGACGGTACGGCGCGAGGCCGTGAAGCCGCCCGCGGTGATCGTGGTCGGTGAGGTGGTCGCGGTGGGCCCGGCGACGCCCGACGCCTGAAGGCCCGGCTCCCGAGGGCGCCCCGCACCACCGTTTTCTTCTCTCTTCAGAACGAGGCAGCATCTTCCCGTGGCCGAACTCATCACCCTCACGGACCCCGACGACCCCCGCCTGCACGACTACACGAACCTGACCGACGTGGAGCTGCGCCGCAGGCGCGAGCCCGCCGAGGGACTGTTCATCGCGGAGGGCGAGAAGGTGATCCGCCGCGCCCGGGCGGCGGGCTACGACACACGCTCCATGCTGCTCACCCCGAAGTGGGCCGAGGTGATGCGGGACGTCATCGACGAACTCCCCGCCCCCGTCTACTGCGTGAGCCCCGAACTGGCCGAGCGCGTCACCGGCTACCACGTCCACCGGGGCGCCCTGGCCTCCATGGGCCGCAAGGCCCTGCCGACGGCCGCCGAAGTCCTCGCCCCCGCCCGCCGCGTGGCCGTCTTCGAGGACATGGTCGACCACGCCAACCTGGGCGCCGCCTTCCGCAACGCGGCCGCGCTCGGCGTGGACGCGGTCCTCCTCACCCCCCGCTGCGCCGACCCCCTCTACCGGCGCGCGGTCAAGGTCTCCATGGGTGCCGTCTTCTCCGTCCCCTACGCGCGCTTCGACTCCTGGCCGCAGGACGCGGGCACGCTCCACGAGGCCGGCTTCGTCATCGCCGCCCTCTGCCTGGGCCCGGACTCCATCACCCTGGACGAACTGGCCGCCGCGGACCACGAGAAGCTCGCCCTGATGCTCGGCACCGAGGGCGACGGCCTGTCCCGGGCGGCCATGAACGCGGCCGACGAACTGGTCCGCATCCCGATGTCGGCGGGCATCGACTCGCTGAACGTGGCGGCCGCGTCGGCGGTGGCCTTCTACGCGACCTGCCGGAAGCCGTAGAACCAGCCGGAGAACCCCGCCGGTGCCCTACTTGGCGGCGGACGAGGGTCCGTCGGGCCGTGGCGTCGGGTCGTACGCCTGCTCCAACGACGCCCCGCCGCGCTCCGCGCCCGCCGTCGGCAGGCCGTGCGCCGGGTGGGTGCCGGTGCCGCCGAGCCCCCGGGACGGGCCCGTGCAGCCCTGCGCCAGGGCGATGCCGAGCGCCACGAGCAGCGTCACCACCACGAAGACGAACAGCCGCTGACGCAGCAGCCGGGGATTGGCCGGGCGCAGCCGGGTGCCCGTCGTACGGGTCGCCGGGCGCCCCGCACCGCTGCGGGGGCCCGTGGGGCGGCCGTTGCCCGTGGAGCGCGGGCGCGGCGCCGGGGTCGTACGGGACGCGCCCGGCCGCGAGCCGCCCCGCGAGGGGGTCCCGCCCCGGGCGGGCGTGGCACCGCGCGGCAGCGGCGTACCCGAGGGGGAGGGGCGGCGCTGGGTCGTGCGCTGCTGGTCCGGATAGGTGTCCACCAGGCGCCCGGCACCCCGGTCGCCGTCCGCCGTGCGCGGCGCGGGCGGGCGTACCTCGCCCAGACCCTGTGCCTCGCGCGCCGCGATCTCCTTCAGGCGCAGGGAGAGCTGGAGCGTGCTCGGCCGGTCGTCCGGGTCCTTGGCGAGGCACGCGCGCACCAGCGGGGCCAGCGCGTCCGGCACGCCGTGCAACTGGGGCTCCTCGTGCACCACGCGGTACAGCATCACCTCGGAACTGCCGTGTCCGAAGGGCGAGTCGCCGGTCGAGGCGTACGCCAGGGTCGCCCCCAGCGAGAACACGTCCGTCGCCGGGGTGACGACCGCTCCGCGCACCTGCTCCGGCGCCAGGAAGCCGGGGGAGCCCACCGCCGTACCCACGTGCGTGAGCGTGGAGGCACCTGTGGCCCAGGCGATGCCGAAGTCGATGATGCGGGGGCCCTTGGGGGACAGCAGGATGTTGGACGGCTTCAGATCCCGGTGGACCACGCCCGCCTCATGGACGGCGACCAGTCCCTCCGACAGAGCCGCCCCGATCGCCGCGGCCTCGGCCGCGACCAGCGGGCCCTCGTCGGCGACCTTGTCGTGCAGAGAGGGCCCGGGCACGTACTGCGTCGCGAACCACGGGCGCTCCGCCTCCAGGTCCGCGGCCACCAGCCGCGCCGTACAGCCGCCCCGGATGCGCCGGGCAGCCGACACCTCCCGCGCGAACCGCGACCGGAACTCCTGGTCCTCGGCCAGATCAGGCCGGATCACCTTCAGCGCGACCCGCTGCCCCTTCTTGTCGGAGCCGAGGTAGACCACGCCCATCCCGCCCGCGCCGAGCCGTCGGTGAAGCCTGAACGAGCCGACGACGCGCGGGTCCTCGCGCCTCAGGCGCATCATCGCCATGTTCATCCCCGCTGCCCGGTCCCTGTGACGGGCCCAGCTTACGTTTCCACGGCCGCCCGCGCGCAGAGGCCGCGCCCTCCGGTACCGACGGATTGCGCGGACGGCCACACCGGGTGAAGCCCGGTCAGCAGACGGTCAATTACAGCGCTGTTGGGAGTCGGGGAATGTCAACAAGTCAATCAGGCAAGGGGGTTGAGGTCCGCCCTTCGGTCCGTCGGCGGCGCGGACGGCCCGCGCGGGTTCTCTCTCCGGCGGTCCGTCACCGCGTGCGCCGCCCCGCGCCCGGACCGCGCAGGTCACCGCGAGGAGGTCAAAGTGACTGAAGTCATACGTATCCACCCGTGGGTGGAGAGCGACCCGTGCGGCGCTCTTCCGGAGCGGGCAACGGGCGACCCCTCCGGGAAGACCCCGAGAAGCGGAGCGAGGTCTCCACCCAGGGGAGTACTCCGCGCGGAAGGGCTCATCCTCCGGGAGGCCCGCCATTCGATACGAGGGCATGACGCCGGGGACACCGCCCCGCGCCTACATTTGAGGTCAAGCGGCGGGTGCGGTACTCGTCCCCCGAGGTCACACACCCGCCGCTGCTCACGAAGCGCAACTACACAGGAACCACCGAGCACGACCAGGGAAAGCCTGGAGGGATCATGGCCCACACGGCACCGAGGCGCACCCCGCCCGGCACCCGCCGGACCGGCCGCCGCCACCCCGCGGTGGCGACCCTCATGGCCCTGCCCCTGGCCCTGCTGCTCCTCCTCGTCTTCGACGGGTGGGAGACGGTGGCCACACAGGCGTCGTCCGTGGGTGCGATGCTGGGGCGCTGACCGGCGCTCCAGACCCGGAAGAGCGGTCCGGGGCACATCCATCCATCCTTGAAACCCCGTGGGGACGGGGGTGCGGCGGACGGCACGAATGCCGGCGTAGCTGGGGAGCTACGCCGGCATTGCGCTGTCCACGTCTCCGCCAGGACTCACGCGGGCTGTCGCCGCCCGCTGCCCGTACTGCCCGTACCCTCGCCGCACAGCCCAATAGCCCCGAGACCCCGTGACCGTGACCCCAGACGCCCTGACCGCCCGCCTGACCTCCACCGCGCACCCCGGCCCGGCGGCGGCCAACTGCCCCTGCCCCACCGGACTCCTCGCCGACCGTCCCGACGCCACCGTCCTCCGGCACGGCGACACCGTCGCGAAGGCCCACGCCCCCGGCACCGACCCGGAGGCACTCGTCCGGCGCCTGACGGTGGCCGCCCGTCTCCCGGACGTGCTGCTCGCCCCGCTTTGGACCACCCCCGAGACCGTGGACGGCCGCCTCGTCACGTACTGGCCGCACGGCACCCCCGTCGACCGCGACGACCCCGACGCCGCCCCCTGGGAAGCGGCCGCCACCCTCCTCGCCCGCCTCCACCGCGCGCCCCTGGAAACCCGGCTGCCCCCGATGCGCGGCCCGGCCAAGGCGGCCGCCGCCATCGCCCGGCTGAAGAAGTCCCCCAAGGCTCTTTCCCGCTCTGACGCGGCGCCGGTGCTGGACGCCTGGGCCGCGCTGCCCGGCTGGGCCCGCGGCGAGGAACCCGCTCCGGGCGTTCCGGCCCTCTGCCACGGTGATCTGCATCTCGGTCAGCTCGTCCGCCGTCCCGCGCCGGACGGCGGCTGGCGGCTGATCGACGTGGACGACCTCGGCACCGGCATCCCCGCCTGGGACCTCGCCCGGCCCGCCGCCTGGTACGCCTGCGGGCTGCTGCCGCCCGAGGAGTGGACCCGCTTCCTGGACGCCTACCGCGCCGCGGGCGGCCCCGCCGTACCGCCCGACGGCGACCCCTGGCCGGTCCTCGACGTGCCCGCCCGCGCCCTCACCGTGCAGACCGCCGCCCTCGCGCTCACCAAGGCGCTCGCCGCGGGCCGTTCGCCGGACGAGGTCGAGCAGGCCGTGGTCGACGCCTGTGCCCGCATGATCGCCTCCGCTCGATGAGCGCCGGTCCCCGACCGGTTGAGCTGCGATTTTCCCGAACACGATGCAACCGCCCGGGGCAGGACGGAGTCTGTCCCTGGGGAAACACCAAGCAGGACCCTACGGCGAGGAGTTGAGCCGACCATGCAGTGCCCGAAGTGTCACGCGCCCATGCGCACCTACAACCGCAACGGCATCCAGATCGAGCAGTGCGACGGCTGCCGCGGCATCTTCCTGGACTACGGCGAGCTGGAGGCGCTGACCCGCGTGGAGTCCCAGTGGGCGCAGCCCCCGGCCCCGCAGGCGTACCCGGCCGCCCCGCCCGCCCCCGCCTGGGGCGCCCCGCACGGCGGCGGTCACGGCGGCCACGGCGGTCACTACGGCGGCCACCACCGCCACAAGAGCTTCGGCCACATGCTGTTCTCGAGCTGAGCCGGACAGCGAAGAGCCCCGGCCGTACGAGACGGCCGGGGCTCTTTCGTGTGTGGACGATACTGGGATTGAACCAGTGACCTCTTCCGTGTCAGGGAAGCGCTCTCCCGCTGAGCTAATCGTCCTCGGGACCACGATCACTCGATGTCACTCCATGGAGTGGGTCGTGGGCACTGCGTGCGCGATACTGGGATTGAACCAGTGACCTCTTCCGTGTCAGGGAAGCGCTCTCCCGCTGAGCTAATCGCGCGGGATCGGATCTTCGAGAAGATCCAGTGGACGATACTGGGATTGAACCAGTGACCTCTTCCGTGTCAGGGAAGCGCTCTCCCGCTGAGCTAATCGTCCTTGGAGGTGGAGACGGGATTTGAACCCGTGTAGACGGCTTTGCAGGCCGTTGCCTCGCCTCTCGGCCACTCCACCAGGAGTGTAGGGGATCGGGAAGACCCCTGTTCCTGCGAGCGGACGACGAGGCTCGAACTCGCGACCTCAACCTTGGCAAGGTTGCGCTCTACCAACTGAGCTACGTCCGCTTGTCGTTTCGGTCCGCTTCCGCGTCCCGGCGACGTGTTGAACTTTAGCGGATTCCTCGGCCAGTACAAAAACGCGTTTGCGCAGCGTGCTGCGGTGCACCTCGCGACCGGCACGGTCACGGCCGTCCCGGAGGTCCCCGCGGACATCGCCGGACCATCGCCGGACCGCCTCCGGAGAGGCCCGCCTAGACTCGGCCACGTGCCTCACCTTCCTCCCGTTCTCCCCCCTATGGCCCGCTTCGGCGACCGCGTCGCCACCGGCCTGCTGGACGTCACGGGCGACCCGGCCGCGCTGGACTCCGAGGGTTTCTGGGCCGTCGTCGCGGACTTCGAGGGCGGCCTCACCTGCGCCCGCTTCGCGCACGTACGGGAAGAGCCGGTGCCCGCCCCGCGCCCAGGCGCCTGGCGCGGGCCCGGGCCAGGCACCTGGACCTCCTCCCTCGACCGCGCCGCCTACACGGCCGCCGTCCGCCGCATCCGCGAGCACATCGCGGCTGGCGAGGTCTACCAGGCCAACCTCTGCCGCGTGCTCAGCGCGCCCGTCGCCCCGGGCGCCGACGTGGACGCCCTCACCGCCCTCCTCGCCCGGGGCAACCCCGCCCCCCACGGAGGAACGATCCGGCTCCCGGAGCACGGGGTGGAGATCGCCACCGCCTCACCCGAGCTGTTCCTGCGCCGCGCCGGCCGCACCGTCGAGTCCGGTCCCATCAAGGGCACCGGCCGCACCGAGGCCGACCTCCTGGAGAAGGACTACGCCGAGAACGTGATGATCGTGGACCTGGTCCGCAACGACATCGGCCGCGTCTGCGAGACCGGCAGCGTCACCGTCCCCGACCTGTGCGCGGTGGAGAAGCACCCCGGGCTCGTCCACCTGGTCTCCACCGTGCGGGGCGAACTGCGCCCCGGCGCGGGCTGGCCCGACCTGTTCGCCGCCGCCTTCCCGCCCGGCTCGGTCACCGGCGCCCCCAAGACCAGCGCCCTGCGGATCATCGAGGCCCTCGAACCCGCCCCGCGCGGCCCCTACTGCGGCGCCGTCGGCTGGGTCGACGCCGACCGGGGCACCGCCGAGCTGGCCGTCGGCATCCGCACCTTCTGGATCGACCGCGCCGCCGGAGCCCTCCGCTTCGGCGCGGGCGCCGGGATCACCTGGGGATCCGATCCCGAGGGGGAGTGGCGGGAGACCGAACTGAAGGCGTCCCGGCTGCTCGCGATAGCGTCGGGGGAGTACCAGGAAAGTGGAGAGGCTCTCACATGAGGATCTGGCTGGACGGCGAACTGCGTGACGCCGATTCCGCGCGCGTCTCGGTCTTCGACCACGGGCTCACCGTGGGCGACGGCATCTTCGAGACCGTCAAGGCCGTCGACGGACGGCCCTTCGCGCTCACCCGCCACCTCGACCGGCTCACCCGCTCGGCCCGGGGCCTCGGACTGCCCGACCCCGACCACGACGAACTGCACCGCGCCTGCGCTGCCGTCCTCGACGCCAACCCCATGCCGCTCGGCCGGCTGCGCATCACCTACACCGGTGGCCACGGCCCGCTCGGCTCCGACCGCGGCGAGCACGGCCCCACACTGCTCGTCGCCCTCGGCGAGACCACCCGCCGCCCCGACTCCACCGCCGTGATCACCGTCCCCTGGACCCGCAACGAACGCGGCGCGCTCACCGGTCTGAAGACCACCTCGTACGCCGAGAACGTCGTCGCCCTCGCCCGCGCCCACGAACAGGGGGCGTCCGAGGCGCTGTTCGGCAACACCGTCGGACAGCTCTGCGAGGGCACCGGTTCCAACGTCTTCGTCGTCCTCGACGGCGAGATCCACACCCCGCCGGTCGCCTCCGGCTGCCTCGCGGGCATCACCCGCGCCCTCACCGTGGAGTGGGCCGGAGCCAAGGAGACCGACCTCCCGCTGGACGTCCTGGAGCGGGCCGAGGAGATCTTCCTGACCTCCACCCTGCGCGACGTCCAGGCCGTGCACCGCGTCGACGGCCGTGAACTGCCCGGAGCCCCGGGCCCGGTGACCGCCAAGGCGATGCGGATCTTCGACGAGCGGTCCCGGCAGGACCTCAACCCCTGAGCGGGGCAGGCGAGCCGGCACAGGGCCCGGCAAGGCGACCGGCCGGGAAAAAGGGCTGAGGCGGGCGGCCCGCAGCGGGTAGAACTCCGGTGATGACGACGACCCTGCGGCCGGCCGAGCCGCTCCAGCAGCACACCGACGGAACCCGCTCCCGCCGCTACCAGGTGTGCGTGAACAGCCGTCCCGTCGGGGAGATCCACCTGGCCACGGTGATCGGCACCATAGTCGCCCGCATCACCGGCCTGCGCATCGAGGAGCCCGACCGGCGGCGCGGCCGGGCCACGGTGGCCGCGCTCGCGGCCGAGGAGGTCGCGCGCGGCTGGGGCTGCCGCCGGATCGACACGGTGGTCCCGGCCGGGGACGAACCCGCCCTGCGCCTGGCCCGGACCCTCGGGTACGCCCCGAGCGCCCGCGCCATGCGGAAACGCCTCGGCGACGTGCCCCCGGAACTGCCCGAGGGCACCAGCGGACGCCCCATGACCGAGGCGGAGTTCGAGGACTGGCTGGTGCGGGGGAGGGAGACCTACGCGCACTCGCTGACCGCTCTCGGCCTCTCCGAGGAGGAGGCGCGGACCCAGTCCCGCCACGACCACGAGACACGCCTCGGACAAGGACTGGCCACGGAAGGGGCGCGCTTCAGCGTCCTCGAACACGAGGGCACGCCCGTGGGCACGATCTGGGTCGGCCGCGCCGACGACGCGCCCTGGGTCTTCGACATCGGGACCGACGAGGCGTACCGGGGCCGGGGCCACGGCCGCTCCCTGATGCTCCTCGCCGAGGCGCAGACCATCGCGGACGGCGAGCGCACCCTGGCCCTCAACGTCCGCGCGGGCAACACCCCGGCCGAGCGGCTGTACGCGTCGCTGGGCTACGAGACGACGCGCCACGTCCTCGCCAAGCCGCTGCTGTGACGATCGGCGGCGAGGGCCGGGGTGTGCGTCAGCCCTGCCCGGCCAGCAGCCGGTCCGCGATCTCCTCGATCCGCTCGCGCAGCCCCTCCTGGCTCTTGCCGCCGTCCAGGCGCTCGCCGCCGATGACATAGGTCGGGGTGCCGGTGACACCGATCGCCTTGCCCTCGGCCTGGTCCGCGTCCACGATCAGGATGTGCCGGCCGTCGATCAGCGCGGTGTCGAACTCCTCGGCGTCCAGGCCGAGTTCACGGGCAACCTCGATCAGCAGGTCCTCGCCCCGGCGGTCCAGCTCCTCGACGCGCCCCAGCACGGCCTCGATGTACGGCCAGCCCTGCCCCTGCTCCACGGCCTCCTCGGCGGCCTGCGCGGCGGCGAAGGCGTGCTTGTGCTTCTCCAGCGGGAAGTGCCGCAGCCGCACGTCGATCCGGTCGCCGTACCGGGCGCGCAGAGCGCGGACATCGTCCAGGGCGGTACGGCAGTCGGGGCACTGAAGCTCGCACCAGACGTCGAGGACGACGGGCTCGGCGGATGCGGGGGAGGAGTCGTTCATACGCCCAGTCTTCCAGGCCGCCGTCGGCTGCCCCAACCCGGTGGGAAGGCTCCGGGCACCGCCCCCCCCTCACCCCGGACCCCGGCACCGCGCTGATCAACGGCACCACTCCGAGAGATCTCCGGTTCCGACCCCGAGATCTCCCTGATGTGGGGGGCGGGGCATGGCATCCGGGGGAGGGGGCGGTGCAGGATGGAAGGGACGAAGCGCACCGTGTGCCTCGTGCCCCGTCATGCCGGCCCCTGCCGGCCGGGCCCGTCTGGAGGATCGGATGCTTGCCGAGACCATCTGCTCCGCCGTGTCCGCGGCGGGTCTGGGTATCGCCGCGGTCACCGCCTACCGCAAGCGCTTCCTGACGGCCGCCCGCGTCGTGGCCTACTCGCTGGTGCCGGTCGGCCTGGTGATGACCGGTGTCGTGGGCTGGCTCGCCCGCACCGCCTTGAGCCCCCTCGCCTGGGCTGGCTTCGGGGTGCTGGCGCTGTCCGTGGTGCTCTTCCTGCTCACCCGCGCGGTCGAGCGCAGGCGCGACCGCGCCGGAAAGGGCGCGATACGGAGCGCCGAGAGCGACCCGGTGGCACCCGCCGCCTCGGCGCCTTCCCTCGGCCGGGGCAGCGGCCGGGCGTCCCGTCCCGCCGCTCCGCCCGCGGCCACCGGCTCCGGCGACGACTTCAGCGACATCGAGGCCATCCTCAAGAAGCACGGCATATGACACGGCTGCCCTGACGGAGCGGGGCGTCACAGGCCGCCCCGGTACGTCCGAAAACGTTCACGACACGGAGCGAGCCGAACGAATCGTCGCGAATTCCGCAGACTCCCGCGCTTTACAGGTGTCTTGATCGCGTACAGGGCCCCTGGTGGTCCATCATCACCGCGAGATGGTGGATACGACACAGAGCGAGGCCCCGCCGCAGGAGGACGAGCCGCGCGGGTGCCTCTTCGCCCTTTCCCAGCCACCGCTGATGATCTTCCTAGCGGTGATCGGGTGTCTGATCCTCATGGCGGCGCTGCACGACCTGCTGTTGCTGTGAGCCGTACACGTCCGTCCCGGCGTCACCCGCCGGGACCGGCGTCGGTCCGAAGAGCCCTCTGCGTCTCCACGCCCGTCCGTCTCAGCCCGCCGACTCCGACTCCTTGCGCCGCGCCCGGTACGCGGCCACGTGCAGCCGGTTCCCGCACGTACGGCTGTCGCAGTAGCGGCGCGAGCGGTTGCGGGACAGGTCCACGAAAGCGCGCCGGCAGTCCGGCGCCTCGCAACGCCGCAGCCGCTCCCGCTCCCCGGCCACCACGAAGAAGGCGAGCGCCATCCCGCAGTCGGCCGCGAGATGGTCCGCCAGCGACGCCCCGGGGGCGAAGTAGTGCACATGCCAGTCGTAGCCGTCGTGGTCCGTCAGCCGCGGGGTGGTGCCCGCGGCGGCGACCAGCTCGTTGATCAGCCCAGCGGCTGCCCGGGCGTCCGGCGCGGCGAAGATCCGCGCGAACCGGCCCCGCACCTTGCGCACCGCCGACAGATCGAACTCGGACAGCACCCCCACGTCACTGACGGCGTGGCCGCGCACGAACACGGCGAGCGCCTCGACGTCCGGCAGCCCGTCCGCCGCCGTGTCGTCCTCCGGCGCGGTGTTCACCAGATCCACCACCGTGCTGAGGGCGCACCGGGTGTCGTGGGTGATCAGCACGTTTCGCTCCCTGGCCTGGGGGTCGGGCGGACGCCCGCCGATGCTGGCCGATGGTAGCGACAACCGAGGCCGCCGCACCGGGCCCGCCCCGGGTGACTGCCCCGGCAACGCCCCGCCCGACGCCCTGGTTCCCGGACCGCGCGGAAAACCGGCGGGCGGGCCCGCGCGGACACGGCTAGGCGCCGTCACCGTGCGTGTGCGCGGTGACGGCGCCGAGCCTGCCGGTATACGGCGGTGCGGGCCCGAGCCGTCTCCCCGAGTGGACGGCGCCGGGCGTCTTGGACGGGCGGCGGCCTAGCTCTCCGCCAGGATGTGGGAGAGCTCCTGATCCAGATCGAAGTGCCGGTGCTCCGTGCCGGGCGGCACGGCGGCGTCGGTCCGCTTCAGGAAGGACTCCAGGGCCCGTGCGGGGGCCTCCAGCAGAGCCTCGCCCTCGGGAGAACTGAGGGCGATGCACACGACGCCCTGGCCATGACTGCGCGATGGCCAGACGCGGACGTCGCCGGTGCCGGTGGGCCGGTGCAGCCCCTCGGCGAGGAGGTCGCGGGCGAACACCCACTCGACGGTCTCCTCGGCTCCGGTGTGGAAGGTGGCGTGCACGGCGTAGGGGTCGGCCGTGTCGTACCGCAGGCCTGCGGGGACAGGCAGGGATGACTCGCTCGACACAACGAGGCGCAGGTGCAGCTCGCAGCTGACCGTGGTGTTCATAAGCGCCAGGGCCTTTCGCTCAGTGTGCGCTCGGGGATTCGCACGTCGGCGAAATCGACATGCCACCTACGGTGCCGTTGTAAACCCCTCTGGGGGTTTTGCATGAGTTTCCGTACCTCTTACGGCCGAGAACTTGTGCGACATCTGCCACCATTCCGGTGACTGGAAACACTCGGGTAGGGTTCGACGGTATGAATACGGGGAGTGACGGTCTGGGTGAGGTTGTCGTGGCGGACGGGACGGGAGCGGACGAGGAGCGCCCCGAGGAGGGCCTCGGCTCCCGCGCACCCGCGTTCGTCAAGGAGCACCGCGCCCTCCACCTGAGCTGGCAGGTCGGCGTCTTCCTCGTCGGTCTCGCGGTCGTCGCCGCCGGCGTCGTCATGCTCCCGCTGCCCGGTCCCGGCTGGGCGGTGATCTTCGGCGGCATGATGATCTGGGCCACCGAGTTCGTCTGGGCCCAGCTCGTCCTGCGCTGGACGAAGCGCAAGGTCACCGCGGCGGCACAGCGCGCCCTCGACCCCCGCGTACGCCGCCGCAACATCACCCTGACCGTGCTCGGGCTGGTGATCGTCGGCGTGCTCGCCGCGATCTACGTCTCGAAGTTCGGCTTCGTGGCGCCCTGGAAGATCCAGGCGGTCGGAACCACCCGCTGACATGCGGTAATGTTCTCTCTGCGCCCGGGCGATTAGCTCAGTGGGAGAGCGCTTCGTTCACACCGAAGAGGTCACTGGTTCGAACCCAGTATCGCCCACCCGGACCGACGGCCCATCCGCTTCCAGAGCGGATGGGCCGTCGGCATATGCGCTACGCTCCGCACCCGCCGCCCGCCGGGGACACCCGTCAAGACCGACTTCCGGACGGACCGCCCCACGCACCCCGAAGCGCCCCATTCAGGCCGCCCCCGGAAATACCCCCGGACCCTATTGCGCGACGCGCCCCCGCAATTCCCATTGCGCCCGCATTTCCGTGGCGCCCCGCACCGCACCGGAATTCCGGAATCCTCAAGTCCTGTGTTCCGACAGGTCATATGAGTACAAGTCACTTCTTGGGAAGCGGACGCGCAATGCCGGACCCGCGCCGGGCGGGCGCACCGCGGGATCGGCGCACGGCCGATCCGGATCGAGACAGGACCGGCGCACGGCTCCACCCGGCACCTGACCCGCACCCCCGCCACAGCCACCGGCCCGCACCCCGGCAGCCCCGACCGGCACCCCGTACCGAGGCGGTTTGGAGGAACCCCGCCGAGACCTGTATTGTTCAGTGCGTTCCCGGGCGATTAGCTCAGTGGGAGAGCGCTTCGTTCACACCGAAGAGGTCACTGGTTCGAACCCAGTATCGCCCACCCGGACCGACGGCCCATCTGCTTCCAGAGCAGGTGGGCCGTCGTCGTACGCCCACGCGGCACACCCTCGCGCCACCGCCCCGCACCCGCTACGCCGCCGCCGACAGCTCCGCCCGCAGCGGCCACTCCGTGCTCACCGTCTCCGGCGAACCACTGCGCGCGAACCACGCCTGCAGCCCCCGCGCCTGCGCCGCGTGCCAGCCGACCTGCAGAGCGTGCAGCTCCGCCGGGGACAGCCGCTCCAGGCGCGCCGAGAACCGCCGCCCCACCGCCCGTACGACGTCCAGCGCCGCCAGCGCGTCCGCCGCCGCGTCGTGCGCGTCGTTCAGCGCCACGCCGTAGTGCTCGCACAGGTCCGTCAGCGTCCGGCGCCCCTTGCGGTAGCGGTCCAACTGCTTGTCCAGCACCCGGGGATCCAGCACCCGCAGTGGCGCCCCCTCGAACCAGCGGTCCAGCGACGACGCCCGGTGCCGCCGCAACTCCCGGTCCAGCAGCGTCAGATCGAACGGCGCGTTCATCACCACCAACGGCCGCCCCATCGCCGTGTGTTCGGCCAGCTGCTGGGCTATCTCGTACATCACCGGCGCCGGCCAGCGGCCGTTGCGCTGGAGGTGCTCCTCCGTCAGCCCGTGCACCGCCGTCGCCTCCTCGGGCACCGGCACCCCCGGATTCACCAGCCACCGGCTCACCCGGGGCCGCGTACCCGGCGCGTCCTGCACCACGACGGCGGCCGACACGATCCGGTCGCCCTCGACGTCCACACCCGTCGTCTCCGTGTCGAAGGCGGCCAGGGCCCCTTCGTACCAGCAAGTCATCCCAACCCAACTCCTCGTTCACCCACGACAGATGACGTGCCGTCTTCTGCCCGTTTGGTGATACCCGGGCTGTTTGCGCCGTACGCCGGGCGGAGACAACAGGAGTACGGGTCTTTGCAGTTCAGCGGCCCGAAGCTGAGAAACCCTTGGTTGGGAAGGCAGTTCGTCATGGCCATTGCGCAGCCCGAGCGGGGCGGGCTGCTGCCCGAACGCGCGGGACTGGTTCGCGGCACACTCGCCACCACCGCCTGCATGGAGACCTTGCAGGTCGGCTATCTGCACGCGGTCGCCGCCGCCGCGGGCTGCTCCCTGTCCCAGCCCTTCCCGGACAACGGCATCGACTGGCACGTCAGCCACAGCGCCCCCGGCCACACCGTCGACGACGAAGTGACGATCAAGGTGCAGCTCAAGTGCACCTACCAGATCGCCCCCCACCCCCCGGGCCCCACCTTCGCCTTCACGCTCGACAACGACCACCTGCGCAAGCTCGCCCGCACCCCCGTCTCGGTGCACAAGATCCTCGTCGTCATGATCGTCCCGCGCGCCCAGGAGGACTGGCTGCGCGCCGGACACGACCGGCTCGACCTGCGCCACTGCTGCTACTGGGTCAACCTCGCCGGACACCCCGTCACCGGACGCCACCGCACCACCGTGCGCGTACCGGTCACCCGCATCTTCGACGACCGCGCGCTCTGCGAGATCATGACGCGCGTCGGGACGGGAGGCAGACCATGAGAAGCCGCTCCGACGACGACACCGTCCGCCACCTGCGCGCCCACCCCGAGCACCTCCCCTGGCACGAGACCCCCGACCCCACCCGCGTCGACCCCGCCGTCCTCACCACCCTCCTGCACCGCCACGGCTGGCAACGACGCGGAGGCGCCACCGGACGCTACGGCCGCTGGACCCCGCCCGCCCCGGCGGGACCCGGCACCAGCCTCCTCGTGCCCGAGAACCGCGCCTTCCCCGACAGCGACGACCTCCTCGGCGAAGCCCTCGACGCCCTCGTCCGCAGCGCCGCCCCCACCGCCCGCGAGGTGCTCATCGCCCTCGCCGTGCCCAGCGACGAGATCCGCTGGCACCGCGACACCCCCTGCGGCCCCGCCGGCACCGCCCCCTGGACCGCCGACGAACACCTGCGCGGCGCCGCCCGCCGCACCCTCCTCGCCGCCGCCCTCGCCACCCGTGCCCCGGCCGGCTACCACGGCGCCCGCCACCGGGCCGGCGCCGCGGCCCTCCTCGACAAGGTGCTCGTCGGACCGGCCGCCGAGGGCCGCCGCCTCACCGCCTTCGCACCCCTGCCCCAGGGGCGCCCCCTCGCCGTGCGCCTCCACCAGGCCCTGCACGCCACCCGCGAGGCCATCGACTACCAGCGCGCCACCGGCCGCGCCGACGCCTTCGACGGCGCCGTCGCCGCCGGGGTCAGCCGCGAACTGACCGAGGCGCTCACCGTCCTCGTCCGGGGCAGCGAGGGCGCCCGCGTCACCGTCTCCTGGGCGCCCGCCGCCGGAGTCCCCGACGGCTGCGCCGCCCACGCCGAACCCGTCGAGTTCTCACCCGGCGACCTCCCCGTCCTGCGCGCCGCCGCGGCCCGCTATCTGCGTGCCGAACCCTCCGTCCCCGTCGCGGTCACCGGCGTCGTCGTCCGCCTGCGCCGCTCGGGACCGCGCGGCGCGGGCACCGTTCGGCTCCGCGTGCTCACCGGCGCCGAGGTGGCTCACCTGCGCCTCACCCTCGGCGAGGAGGACTACCGCATCGCCGGATACGCCCACCTCGTCGGCCTCCCCGTGCGCGTGCACGGCAGACTGGAGCGCCGGGGCGGTTTCCGCAGGCTCACCGGCGCCACTGGGGTCGTCCCCGTCCAGGTCGACGAGGCCGAGCGCGACCGGCTGATGAAGTCCCTCCAGGAGAACCTCGGCTCCTTCGAGGAGGCGTGCGGCGAGACGTACGGCGCGGGGGACGGAAAGTAACCGTTTCGCGGTGGACGGTGCCGGGTCGGTACGATCCCTTGTGCGCGCGCTCCTGGTATGGCGCCGCATCCCACTTCAGTCAGGAGAGACCGGTGTCAGACGTCCGTGTGATCATCCAACGCGATTCCGAGCGGGAAGAACGCGTGGTGACGACGGGCACTACGGCCGCCGACCTCTTCGCGGGCGAGCGCTCGATCATCGCCGCGCGCGTGGGCGGCGAGCTGAAGGACCTCGCCCACGAGCTGTCCGACGGCGACGAGGTCGAGGGCGTCGAGATCTCCTCCGAGGACGGTCTCAACATCCTGCGCCACTCCACCGCGCACGTGATGGCCCAGGCCGTGCAGGAGCTGTTCCCCGAGGCCAAGCTCGGCATCGGCCCGCCGGTCAAGGACGGCTTCTACTACGACTTCGACGTGGAGAAGCCCTTCCACCCCGATGACCTCAAGGCCATCGAGAAGAAGATGCAGGAGATCCAGAAGCGGGGCCAGAAGTTCTCCCGGCGTGTGGTCTCCGACGAGGAAGCCCGCGAGGAGCTGGCCGACGAGCCGTACAAGCTGGAGCTGATCGGCCTCAAGGGCTCGGCCTCCTCCGAGGACGGCGCGGACGTCGAGGTCGGCTCCGGCGAGCTGACCATCTACGACAACCTGGACGCCAAGACCGGCGAGCTGTGCTGGAAGGACCTCTGCCGGGGTCCGCACCTGCCCTCCACCCGCCTCATCCCGGCGTTCAAGCTGATGCGCAACGCCTCGGCCTACTGGCGCGGCAGTGAAAAGAACAAGCAGCTCCAGCGCATCTACGGCACTGCCTGGCCGTCCAAGGACGAGCTGAAGGCGCACCTGGAGTTCCTCGCCGAGGCCGAGAAGCGCGACCACCGCAAGCTGGGCAACGAGCTGGACCTCTTCTCCATCCCGGAGCAGATCGGCTCCGGCCTCGCCGTCTTCCACCCCAAGGGCGGCATCATCCGCCGGGTCATGGAGGACTACTCGCGGCGCCGCCACGAGGAGGAGGGCTACGAGTTCGTCTACACCCCGCACGCGACGAAGGGGAAGCTCTTCGAGACCTCGGGCCACCTGGACTGGTACGCCGACGGCATGTACCCGCCCATGCAGCTCGACGAGGGCGTGGACTACTACCTCAAGCCCATGAACTGCCCGATGCACAACCTGATCTTCGACGCGCGCGGCCGTTCGTACCGTGAACTGCCGCTGCGTCTCTTCGAGTTCGGGACCGTGTACCGGTACGAGAAGTCGGGCGTCGTGCACGGTCTCACCCGTGCCCGCGGTTTCACCCAGGACGACGCGCACATCTACTGCACCCGCGAGCAGATGGCGGAGGAGCTCGACAAGACGCTCACCTTCGTCCTCGGACTGCTGCGCGACTACGGCCTGACCGACTTCTACCTGGAGCTCTCCACCAAGGACGAGACCAAGTTCGTCGGCTCCGACGAGGCGTGGGAGGAAGCAACCGAGACCCTGCGCCAGGTCGCCGAGAAGCAGGGCCTGCCGCTGGTGCCCGACCCGGGCGGTGCCGCCTTCTACGGCCCGAAGATCTCCGTCCAGGCCAAGGACGCGATCGGCCGCACCTGGCAGATGTCGACCATCCAGCTCGACTTCAACCTGCCCGAGCGGTTCGACCTGGAGTACACCGCGGCCGACGGCACCAAGCAGCGGCCGGTGATGATCCACCGCGCGCTGTTCGGCTCCATCGAGCGGTTCTTCGCCGTCCTCCTGGAGCACTACGCGGGCGCCTTCCCGGCGTGGCTCGCCCCCGTGCAGGCCGTCGGCATCCCGATCGGTGACGGGCACGTCGAGTACCTGGAGAAGTTCGCGGCCGAGGCCAAGAAGAAGGGCCTGCGGGTCGAGGTGGACTCCTCCTCGGACCGGATGCAGAAGAAGATCCGCAACGCCCAGCGCCAGAAGATCCCCTTCATGATCATCGTCGGCGACGAGGACATGAACGCGGACACGGTCTCCTTCCGCTACCGCGATGGTTCGCAGGAGAACGGCATTCCGCGTGACCAGGCGCTGGCGAAGCTCGTTGATGTGGTGGAGCGCCGGGTTCAGGTGTGACGCTATCCCCGCAGCGGCGGGGGTGATCCCGACCCGGAGAAGTTCGTGGGCTCGGACGATGCGTGCTCCCCGCAGCTGCGGGGCTTCAGACCCCCGGGGTTCCCCCCGGGGGTCTCTCCTTGTCCTCTTCCCGTGAGAACACCTGCAGCAGCCACGACGAGAACGACCCCGTCACCGCTCCGAGCAGCGACAGACCGCCCGCCATCATCGCCGCCGCGATGATCCGGCCGCCCGTGGTGACCGGGACGATGTCGCCGTAGCCGACGGTGGAGAGGGTCGAGCAGGCCCACCACACGGCGTCGCCGAAGTTCTTCATCTGGGAGGCGGGGGCGTCCCTCTCCTGCTGGTAGACGGCGAGCGCGCCGGTGAAGCCCATGAGCAGGGTGGAGAGCCCGGAGTAGACGATCACGCGCGCGTAGAGCGGGAGCCGGGGGAGTCCGCGCCGGTGCTCCATGGCCTCGTAGATGCGGACGATGCGGAGCGGGCGCAGCAGGGGCAGGATCAGGACGAGGGTGTCCAGCAAGTGGGCGCGCACGAAGCGCGGGCCCTGGCCGCTGATGGTCCAGCGCACCGCGTAGTCGACGGCGAAGAGCGCCCAGCAGGCGAAGAGCAGCGAGAGCCAGAGGTCGTCCCAGAAGGTGCCGGGGCGGGGGGCGAGGACGAGGGCGGCGTAGGAGCCGAGGAATGTCATCGAGGCCACGGTGAGTGGCATCTCGGCGTGGCGCTCCCAGCGCGCCGTGGGGCTGTCGTGGTCCACCGGGTCAGCTTGGCCGTTCGGTGCACCGGCGCCGCCCCGGCGACACGCCGCGAACGGGCGAAGCCATATGCTGCCTTGCATGACGAGTGAGCCGGAGCAGCAGATCGGAGTGGGGACGCAGGACGCGTTCCAGCGCCTGTGGACGCCCCACCGGATGGCCTACATCCAGGGCGAGAACAAGCCGAGTGGTCCGGGTGCGGACGACGGCTGCCCGTTCTGTGCGATTCCGGCGAAATCGGACGAGGACGGTCTGATCGTGCGGCGGGGGGAGCACGTGTACGCGGTGCTCAATCTGTACCCGTACAACGGCGGCCATCTGATGACGGTGCCCTACCGGCACGTGGCCGACTACACGGACCTGACGGGCCCGGAGACGGCCGAGCTGGCGGAGCTGACCAAGCAGGCGATGACGGCGCTGCGGACGGCGTCGGGGGCGCACGGGTTCAACATCGGGATGAACCAGGGCGCCGTGGCCGGTGCGGGGATCGCGGCCCATCTGCACCAGCACATCGTGCCGCGCTGGGGCGGGGACACGAACTTCATGCCGGTGGTGGGGCACACCAAGGTGCTGCCGCAGTTGCTGGGGGACACCCGGAAGATGCTGGCGGAGGCCTGGCCGGCGAGCTGACGCCGGCTGCCCCCGCCCGCCGGGGGTCCTACGCGTTGTAGAGGTCGGCCTTTCCGGGGGTCGGGTCCTGGATCTGGCCGCTGAGGATGGAGGAGCGGGCGCCGAACTTCTCGGTGTCCACGCCGTTCTCCTTGAGGACCTTGATCGCGGCGGCGTGGACCACGCGCAGGACCGGGGTGGCGGCGCGCAGCGCGTCGTCGGCCATGAAGCGGTGGCGCCAGGGCTGGTCGGCCCAGGCGTGCCGCAGACCGAAGGGCTCGGGCAGGGCGATGGAGCCGCCGAGCCAGTTGAGCAGCGGCGGGTACCAGGTCAGGGGCGCGCGGACGGCGAGCCGCACGACCTCGTCGGTGTCGACGAGGGGCAGCTTGACCGTGCGGCTCTCCCAGCGCTTGACGGACTTGGTGACCGTCTTGGTGGGGGCCTCCGGCTTGGAGGTGAACAGGGGGTTCACCGGGCCGAGGGCGTGTCCGGTGACCTCGATGCGCAGCGTCTCGTGGAGGACGGTCACGGTGATCATCATGGTGATGACGAGCTGGCCGTCCCACAGGGTCCACTGGACGCCGAGGTAGTGGCGGTCGCCGCTGCCGAACTGCTGCTTGTTGCAGATCTCCTGTATGGCGTGCGGCTTGACCTGGAAGGCCTCGACGTCGGTGCCCTCGGGGCGGGAGACGGCGTTGGCGTTCTCGCCGATGGGGGTGACGATCCAGTGCCGTATCGAGGGGCGCGGGAAGCCGCCCGTGTTGAGGGGGCCGCGCTCCAGCATCCGGAGCTGGTCGTGGATGGCGCGTACGACGTCCCAGCTCCGGAAGGGGTGGATCTCACGTCCGGCGTCGGCGGGCACCAGGTCCTCGGCGAGCTGCCAGGAGCCCCAGCGGGTGCCCATGCCGAGGACGCCCTTGGGTCCGGCGTAGAAGACGGAGTTGGAGCGCTGTTCGGCGCTGAGCCGGGCCAGAGACTGGCGGAGCTGTTCGGCGGCGGTCTCGCCGGGGCTGCGGGGTACGGCCTCGGGGACCTTGGCGCCGACGCTGCTGCCGGAGAGCAGGCCGTCCCAGCGGGCGCGCAGGTCGGCTGCGGTCTGTTCGCAGACGCGCTTGGCCCAGTACCAGCCGAGGACGGGGGCGATGACGGCCGCGCGGGCGTACCAGCCCCAGAAGCCGGAGAAGGGCAGCTTCAGCAGGAAGAGCGCGGCGAGGAGGCCGACTCCGGCGAGGAGGACGGTGCCGATGGCTCCGGCGCGCTTGTCCTCGCGCTTGGCGAGAAAGGCGCGGAGCTGGAAGACGACGAGCCAGGCGACGAGGCCGGGCAGGAAGATCAGGCCGCAGACGACCATGATCGTGGAGAGCTTGTTGTCGCGGTCGCGGCGGATGTTGTTCGCGGCGAGGCAGTGTTCGACGATCACCTGGGGTTCGGCGCCGAAGGACTGGATCAGCGGTTTGCGGCCGGGGGCGAGGAGCCGGTCGACGACGGCTCGGGAGAACGCCTCGCCGAGGTTGGGCCGGAACAGGCGGACGCGGCCGGCGTTGACGGTGGACTGGTGCCACTCGTTGTCGGTCTTCTTGATGTCCTCGATCGCGTTGTCCCGGTAGGCCGCCGAGGCCAGCGCGAAGGTCGCCGCCTGGCCCTCGTCGCCGGAGACGGGCACCTGTGGCCCGTCCCACTCCGTTCCGACTGACATTCCCGCCCCCATCGCCGCCTTCTCGCTCCTGCGGCCTTCCCGACTTCCGTGTCTCGCACACCTGTTGAACAGGCCATCTTGAACGGGCCGTCGTGTCGGCACCGGGTCACCGGGTCCGTCGCGCGCGGCGTGATCAGCGTAGCCGCGGGCACCGACGACACACCGGCGGACGACCGAAGCCGCCCGCCGGCGCGCGGGGCGTACGCCGGGTGAACTACGGAGTGTCGCCCGCCTGTTCGCGGATGCGGTCGGCCACCTGTGGGGGCATCGGCTCGTGCCGGGCGTAGGCGCGGCTGAAGCGGGCAGTGCCGTGGGAGAGGGAGCGCAGGTCGATGGCGTAGCGCCCGATCTCGAACTCGGGGACCTCGGCGCGGACCAGGGTGCGTCCGGTGCCGACCTGTTCGGTGCCGAGGACCCGGCCGCGCCTGCTGGAGAGGTCGCTCATGACGGGACCGACGTAGTCGTCGGGGATGAGGACGGTGACCTCGGCCACCGGTTCCAGGAGGTGGATGCGGGTGTCGGCGGCGGCTTCGCGCAGGGCGAGGGCGCCGGCGGTCTGGAAGGCGGCGTCGGAGGAGTCGACCGAGTGGGCCTTGCCGTCGAGCAGGGTGACCCGCACGTCGACGAGCGGGTATCCGGCGGCCACGCCCTTGGCGGCCTGGGCGCGTACGCCCTTCTCGACGGAGGGGATGAACTGCCGGGGGACGGCGCCGCCGACGACCTTGTCGACGAATTCGATGCCGGAGCCGCCCGGGAGCGGTTCGACCTCGATCTCGCAGATGGCGTACTGGCCGTGGCCGCCGGACTGCTTGACGTGGCGGCCGCGTCCGGCGGCCTTGGTCGCGAAGGTCTCGCGCAGGGACACCTTGTGGGGGACGACGTCGACCTGGACGCCGTAGCGGCTGCGCAGCCGTTCCAGGGCGACGTCGGCGTGGGCCTCGCCGAGGCACCACAGGACGACCTGGTGGGTGTCCTGGTTCTGTTCGAGCCGCATGGTGGGGTCCTCGGCGACCAGGCGGGCCAGCCCCTGGGAGAGCTTGTCCTCGTCCGGTTTGCTGTGGGCCTGGATGGCGAGCGGGAGCAGCGGGTCCGGCATCTGCCAGGGCTCCATGAGCAGCGGGTCGTCCTTGGCGGAGAGCGTGTCGCCGGTCTCGGCGCGGCTCAGCTTGGCGACGCAGACCAGGTCGCCGGCGACCGCGTGCGGGACGGGGCGCTGCTGTTTGCCGAAGGCCATGGAGACGGCGCCGATGCGTTCGTCCACGTCGTGGTCCTCGTGGCCCCGGTCGGTCATGCCGTGTCCGGAGACGTGGACGGTGTCGTCGGGGCGCAGGGTGCCGGAGAAGACGCGGACGAGGGAGACCCGGCCGACGTAGGGGTCGGAGGAGGTGCGGACGACCTCGGCCACCAGGGGTCCCTCGGTGTCGCAGGGCTGGAGTTCGCGGGGCCTGCCGTCGAGGGTGGTGACCTCGGGCAGCGGGTGTTCGAAGGGGGTGGGGAAGCCGCCGGTGACCAGCTCCAGCAGCTCCTGGGTGCCGAGACCCTGGCGGGCGCCGTCGGTGGCGGGGGCGGCGGCCAGGACGGGGAAGAAGGTGCCGCGTGCCACGGCGCGTTCGAGGTCCTGGACGAGGGTCTTGACGTCGACCTGTTCGCCGCCGAGGTAGCGGTCCATCAGGGTCTCGTCCTCGCTCTCGGCGATGATGCCCTCGATGAGCCGGTTGCGGGCCTCCTCGATGCCGGGGAGCTGGTCCTCGCCGGGATCGGACTCCACGCGTTCGCCGGTGGAGTAGTCGAAGAGCTTGCGCGAGAGCAGACCGACCAGGCCGGTCACGGGGGCGTGGCCGTCGGGGCCCTCGGGGGCGCGCAGCGGGAGGTAGAGCGGGAGCACGGCGTCCGGGTCGTCGGCGCCGAACGCCTCCGCGCACTGCCGGGTCATCTCCTCGAAGTCCGCGCGCGCGGACTCCAGGTGCGTGACGACGATCGCGCGGGGCATCCCGACGGCCTGGCACTCCTCCCAGACCGCGCGGGTCGAGCCGTCCACGCCGTCGGAGGCGGAGACGACGAAGAGGGCCGCGTCCGCCGCTCGCAGACCGGCCCTCAGTTCCCCGACGAAGTCGGCGTAGCCGGGGGTGTCGAGGACGTTGATCTTGATGCCGTCCCATTCGACCGGGACCAGCGAGAGCTGCACCGAGCGTTGCTGACGGTGCTCGATGTCGTCGTAGTCGGAGACCGTGCCGCCGTCCTCCACGCGGCCGGCCCGGTTGACCGCCCCCGTCGTGAGTGCGAGGGCTTCCACCAGGGTCGTCTTGCCCGCTCCGGAGTGGCCGACCAGTACCACGTTCCGAATGGACTCGGGGTGGTCGGCCGTGACTGCCCTGCCGGCGGCCCCGGGATGTGATTGCGCCTTTTCGCCCATGATCCTGCCTCCCGTGGACGGTGAGGTCACTGTGGGCGCGGACACGCGGCACCGCGTGCACTGGCGGCTCCTGCGACGCCCGCGGTCCTTCGAGCTTTCCACTTGGGTCATGCCACGTCCATACGACGGACACCGCGGCGGACGGCGAGGCACGCCTGGCGGGGCGGTGACGGGCGCGGCGCCGGACGGTCTCGGCGCCTTCGCCGGTGCGCGCGCCGCCCCCGCGAGGGCCCGGCAACATCACGACAGGGCCACAACCCCAGGGTGCCCGCCAGCCGCGGGCCCTCGCGCGTGACTACGATGGGCGCGCCGGTGGTCACCAGGGGCTGCCGCGACACGACCCGTCGGGAAGGCCATGCTGAACAAGTACGCGCGTGCATTTTTCACGCGTGTCCTCACGCCGTTCGCCACGTTTCTCATCCGCCGGGGCGTGAGCCCGGACACGGTCACCCTCATCGGCACGGCCGGGGTGGTCGCGGGGGCGCTGGTCTTCTTCCCCAGGGGCGAGTTCTTCTGGGGCACGATCGTGATCACGCTGTTCGTCTTCTCGGACCTGGTCGACGGCAACATGGCGCGCCAGCTGGGCCGCTCCAGCCGCTGGGGTGCCTTCCTGGACTCCACGCTGGACCGGGTGGCCGACGGCGCGATCTTCGGCGGCTTCGCCCTCTGGTACGCGGGCAACGGGAACGACAACGTGCTGTGCGCCGTCTCGATCTTCTGTCTGGCCAGCGGCCAGGTGGTGTCGTACACCAAGGCCCGGGGCGAGTCGATCGGGCTGCCGGTGGCCGTGAACGGGCTGGTGGAACGGGCCGAGCGGCTGGTGATCTCGCTGGTCGCGGCCGGGTTCGCGGGGCTGCACGAGTTCGGCGTGCCGGGCATCCAGTACCTGCTTCCCGTGGCGCTGTGGATCGTCGCCGTGGGCAGCCTGGTCACGCTGATCCAGCGGGTCGTCACCGTGCGCCGGGAGTCGGCTGAGGCCGAGGAGGCCGCCCGGGACGACGCGGCGCGGGGCAGCGAGGCCGCCAAGTGAGCACGGCGGACCGCCTGACCGACGCCCTCTACGGACTCGGCTGGGGCGCGGTCAAGAAGCTGCCCGAGCCCGCCGCCGCGCGCCTGGGCGACACGATCGCCGACCTCGCCTGGAAGCGGCGCGGCAAGGGCGTCCGGCGACTGGAGTCCAACTACGCGCGCGTGGTGCCGGACGCGAGTCCGGAGCGGCTGGCCGAGCTGTCGCGCGCGGGGATGCGTTCGTACCTGCGCTACTGGATGGAGTCCTTCCGGCTCCCGGCCTGGAGCCCCGAGCGCGTCAAGGGCGGCTTCGCCCCCAAGGGCGCGCATCATCTGATCGACGGCCTCGCCGCGGGCAAGGGCGTGATACTCGCCCTGCCGCACCTGGCCAACTGGGACCTGGCGGGCGCCTGGGTCACCACCGAGCTGAACACGCCGTTCACCACGGTCGCGGAGCGCCTGAAGCCGGAGAGCCTGTACGACCGCTTCGTCGCCTACCGCGAGGGGCTCGGCATGGAGGTGCTGCCGCACAGCGGTGCCTCCGCGTTCGGCACGCTGGCGCGGCGGCTGCGCGACGGCGGTCTGGTCTGCCTGGTCGCCGACCGCGACCTGTCGGCCTCGGGTGTCGAGGTCGACTTCTTCGGGGAGCGCGCCCGGATGCCCGCGGGGCCCGCGCTGCTCGCCCAGCAGACCGGCGCGCTGCTGCTGCCGGTCACCCTCTGGTACGACGACTCGCCCGTGATGCAGGGCAAGGTGCACCCGGCGATCGAGGTCCCCGAGGCGGGCACGCGCGCGGAGAGGACCGCCGCCATGACGCAGGCGCTGGCCGACGCCTTCGCGGGCGGCATCGCCGAGCACCCCGAGGACTGGCACATGCTGCAGCGGCTGTGGCTCGCCGACCTCGACCCGGCGGGGGCGGAGGGGCGGGCGTGAGAATCGGCATCGTCTGCCCCTACTCCTGGGACGTCCCGGGCGGCGTCCAGTTCCACATCCGCGACCTCGCGGAGTACTTCATCCGCCTCGGCCACGAGGTGTCCGTGCTGGCCCCGGCCGACGACGACACCCCGCTGCCGCCGTACGTGGTCTCGGCGGGCCGCGCGGTGCCGGTGCCGTACAACGGCTCGGTGGCCCGGCTGAACTTCGGATTCCTCTCGGCCGCGCGGGTGCGCCGCTGGCTGCACGACGGGGCGTTCGACGTGGTGCACATCCACGAGCCGACCTCGCCCTCGCTCGGGCTGCTGACCTGCTGGGCGGCGCAGGGTCCCATCGTGGCCACCTTCCACACCTCCAACCCGCGCTCGCGCGCCATGATCGCCGCGTACGCGATCCTCCAGGCCGCGCTGGAGAAGATCAGCGCCCGGATCGCGGTGAGCGAGTACGCGCGCCGGACCCTGGTCGAGCATCTGGGCGGGGACGCTGTGGTCATCCCCAACGGCGTGGACGTGGACTTCTTCGCCAAGGCCGAGCCCAAGCCGGAGTGGCAGGGCGAGACGATCGGCTTCATAGGGCGCATCGACGAACCCCGCAAGGGACTGCCGGTGCTGATGCGGGCGCTGCCGAAGATCCTGGCCGCCCGTCCCGGGGCCCGGCTGCTGGTGGCGGGCCGGGGCGACGAGGAGGCGGCCGTCGCGGAGCTGCCCGCGGAACTGCGCTCGCGCGTGGAGTTCCTCGGCATGGTCAGCGACGAGGACAAGGCCCGCTTCCTGCGCAGCGTCGACCTGTACGTGGCGCCCAACACCGGCGGCGAGAGCTTCGGCATCATCCTGGTCGAGGCGATGTCGGCGGGCGCCCCGGTCCTCGCCTCCGACCTGGACGCCTTCGTCCAGGTCCTCGACCAGGGCAAGGCGGGGGAGGTCTTCGCCAACGAGGACGCCGACGCCCTCGCCGACGCGGCCGTCCGCCTCCTCGGCGACCCCGAGCGCCGCGCGGAACTCCGCGAGCGCGGCAGTGCCCATGTGCGCCGCTTCGACTGGTCCACGGTCGGCGCGGACATCCTGTCGGTGTACGAGACGGTCACCGCGGGCGCCGCGGCGGTCGCCACGGACGAACGCCCGGGCTTGCGCTCCCGCTTCGGCCTGGCGGCCCGGGACTGACCGGGGGACGTGAGGTGGCCGGGGGCCGGTAGCCTTCCGGCGTGACAGCAACGCTCATCTGGATTCTCGTCGCGCTCGTGGCCATCGGCGTCTACCTGAGCTGGACGGCCGGCCGGCTGGACCGGCTGCACGTGCGGATGGACGCCGCGCGGGCGGCGCTCGACGCGCAGTTGCTGCGCCGGGCCTCCGTGGCGCAGGAGCTGGCCACCTCCGGGGTGCTGGACCCGGCCGCCTCCATCGTGCTCTACGAGGCCGCGCACGCGGCCCGGCAGGCCGAGGAGGAGCAGCGGGAGGTCCTGGAGAGCGAGCTGAGCCAGGCGCTGCGTGCCGTCTTCGGGGACACCGGGCAGGTGGAGGCCGTACGGGCCGCGCCGGGCGGCGAGGAGGCGGCCCGGGAGCTGGCCGAGGCGGTGCGCCGGGTGCCGATGGCCCGCCGCTTCCACAACGACGCGGTCGGCGCCGCCCGCAGGCTCCGCGAGCACCGCAAGGTGCGCTGGTTCCGGCTCGCCGGACACGCACCCTTCCCGCTCGCCTTCGAGATGGACGACGAGCCGCCCGCCGCCCTGATCGAGCGCGCGGCCTGAGCGGACCGCGCAAAACGATCCACCGGTTCCCCATTGGCCCTTGCCGTGACCTGCGGGGTTCACGTTTCCTCGACGGTGCAGCGATCCCCTTCACCATCAGTGAGGTCACCCCGTGTCCACCATCGACAACCAGGCTCCCGAGACCGGCACCGCCCGAGTGAAGCGCGGCATGGCCGAGCAGCTCAAGGGCGGCGTGATCATGGACGTCGTCACCCCGGAGCAGGCGAAGATCGCCGAGGACGCGGGCGCCGTCGCCGTCATGGCCCTGGAGCGGGTGCCCGCCGACATCCGCAAGGACGGCGGTGTGGCCCGCATGTCCGACCCGGACATGATCGAGGGCATCATCGACGCCGTCTCCATCCCGGTGATGGCCAAGTCCCGCATCGGCCACTTCGTCGAGGCCCAGGTCCTGCAGTCCCTCGGCGTCGACTACATCGACGAGTCCGAGGTCCTCACCCCGGCCGACGAGGTCAACCACTCCGACAAGTGGGCGTTCACCACCCCCTTCGTCTGCGGTGCCACCAACCTGGGCGAGGCCCTGCGCCGCATCGCCGAGGGCGCGGCCATGATCCGCTCCAAGGGCGAGGCCGGCACCGGCAACGTCGTGGAGGCCGTGCGCCACCTGCGCCAGATCAAGGGCGAGATCGCCAAGCTCCGCGGCTGCGACCACAACGAGCTGTTCGCCGCCGCCAAGGAGCTGCGCGCCCCCTACGAGCTGGTCAAGGAGGTCGCCGAGCTGGGCAAGCTGCCGGTCGTCCTCTTCTCGGCCGGTGGCGTCGCCACCCCGGCCGACGCCGCCCTGATGCGACAGCTCGGCGCCGAGGGCGTCTTCGTGGGCTCGGGCATCTTCAAGTCCGGCGACCCGGCCAAGCGCGCCGCCGCCATCGTGAAGGCCACCACCTTCTACGACGACCCGAAGATCATCGCGGACGCCTCCCGCAACCTCGGCGAGGCCATGGTCGGCATCAACTGCGACACCCTCCCCGAGACCGAGCGCTACGCGAACCGCGGCTGGTAAAGGCACCCCACCATGAACACCCCCGTCATCGGCGTCCTGGCCCTCCAGGGCGACGTACGGGAGCACCTGATCGCCCTGGCCGCGGCGGACGCCGTGGCCAGGCCCGTCAGGCGCCCCGAAGAACTCGCCGAGGTGGACGGTCTGGTCCTGCCCGGCGGCGAGTCCACCACCATCTCCAAACTGGCCGTCCTGTTCGGCCTGATGGAGCCGCTGCGCGCCCGCGTGCGCGAGGGCATGCCCGTCTACGGCACCTGCGCCGGGCTGATCCTGCTCGCGGAGAAGATCCTCGACCCGCGCTCGGGCCAGGAGACCGTCGGCGGCATCGACATGATCGTGCGCCGCAACGCCTTCGGTCGCCAGAACGAGTCCTTCGAGGCCGCGGTCGACGTCAGGGGCGTCGACGGCGATCCCGTCGAGGGCGTCTTCATCCGCGCCCCCTGGGTCGAGTCCGTCGGCGCGGACACCGAGGTGCTCGCCGAGCACGACGGCCACATCGTCGCCGTCCGCCAGGGCAACGCGCTCGCCACGTCGTTCCACCCGGAACTGACCGGTGACCATCGCGTCCACGCGCTCTTCGTCGACATGGTCCGCGCGAACCGGACACCGGAGTCCTTGTAGGATCTGCGGCGGTACCCCCTCAGGCTCTCCCAGCGCCGGGGGAGTTCGTTCAGGTTTGGGTTACGCGAAGGAGACAGGCAGATGTCCGGCCACTCTAAATGGGCTACGACGAAGCACAAGAAGGCCGTGATCGACGCCAAGCGCGGCAAGCTCTTCGCGAAGCTCATCAAGAACATCGAGGTCGCGGCGCGCATGGGCGGCGTCGACATCGAGGGCAACCCGACGCTGTACGACGCCATCCAGAAGGCGAAGAAGCAGTCGGTCCCGAACAAGAACATCGACTCCGCGGTCAAGCGCGGCGGCGGCCTCGAGGCCGGCGGCGCCGACTACGAGACGATCATGTACGAGGGCTACGGTCCCAACGGTGTCGCGGTGCTCATCGAGTGCCTCACCGACAACCGCAACCGCGCCGCCTCCGACGTGCGCGTGGCCATGACCCGCAACGGCGGCAGCATGGCCGACCCGGGCTCCGTGTCCTACATGTTCAGCCGCAAGGGCGTCATCATCGTCCCCAAGGGCGAGCTGACCGAGGACGACGTGCTCGGCGCCGTCCTGGACGCCGGTGCCGAGGAGGTCAACGACCTCGGTGAGTCCTTCGAGGTCATCAGCGAGGCCACCGACCTGGTCGCGGTCCGCACCGCGCTCCAGGAGGCGGGCATCGACTACGACTCCGCCGACTCCAGCTTCGTGCCGTCCGTCCAGGTCGAGCTGGACGAGGAGGGCGCCAAGAAGATCTTCAAGCTGATCGACGCCCTGGAGGACAGCGACGACGTGCAGAACGTCTTCGCCAACTTCGACGTGAGCGACGAGGTCATGGAGAAGGTCGACGCGTAGCGTCCGCGGCGCTACGCCACGGGTTCGACGGTGCACGGGCCGACGGGGAAACCCGTCGGCCCGTCGCCGTTGCCGGGGCGCGGTTGCGGGGCGTTGTCGGTGGCACCCGATAGCCTGCGCAAACAGGTGATCGAAAGGGTTGGGGGCGGTGTGCGCGTACTCGGGGTGGACCCCGGACTCACACGGTGCGGTGTGGGAGTCGTCGAGGGAGTCGCCGGGCGGCCGCTGACCATGGTCGGCGTCGGTGTCGTCCGTACGCCCGCCGACGCCGAGCTGAGTCACCGGCTGCTCGCCGTCGAACAGGGCATAGAGCAGTGGCTGGACGAGCACCGCCCGGAGTTCGTCGCCGTGGAGCGCGTCTTCGCCCAGCACAACGTCCGCACCGTCATGGGCACCGCTCAGGCCAGCGCCGTCGCCATGCTGTGCGCCGCCCGGCGCGGCATCCCCGTCGCCCTGCACACCCCGAGCGAGGTCAAGGCCGCCGTCACCGGCAGCGGCCGGGCCGACAAGGCCCAGGTCGGCGCCATGGTCACCCGGCTGCTCCGGCTCAGCGCGCCGCCCAAGCCCGCCGACGCGGCCGACGCCCTCGCGCTCGCCATCTGCCACATCTGGCGCGCCCCCGCGCAGAACCGGCTCCAGCAGGCGGTCGCCCAGCACCAGGCCCACACCGCCAAGGCGGCACACGCGGCCAACACAGCACACGCAGCACACGCAACGAAAGGCCGAACGGCATGATCGCCTTCGTCAGCGGCACGGTCGCCGCGCTCGCCCCCGACTCGGCGGTCGTCGAGGTCGGCGGGGTCGGCATGGCACTGCAGTGCACCCCCGACACCCTGGCGAAACTGCGCCTCGGCGAGCCCGCCAGGCTGCACACCTCCTTGGTCGTGCGCGAGGACTCCCTCACCCTGTACGGCTTCGCCGACGACGACGAGCGCCAGGTCTTCGAGCTGCTCCAGACCGCGAGCGGCGTCGGTCCCCGCCTCGCCCAGGCGATGCTCGCCGTGCACAGCCCGGACGCGCTGCGCCGCGCGGTGGCCACCGCCGACGAGAAAGCCCTGACCGCCGTACCGGGCATCGGCAAGAAGGGCGCCCAGAAGCTGCTCCTCGAACTGAAGGACCGGCTCGGCGCGCCCACCGGCACCGTCTCCGCCGCCGCCCCGGCCGCCCAGGGCTGGCGCGACCAGCTGCACACCGCCCTGGTCGGCCTCGGCTACGCCCCCCGCGAGGCCGACGAGGCCGTCTCCGCCGTGGCACCCGAGGCCGAGGCCGCCGGGGGCACCCCGCAGGTGGGGCAGTTGCTGAAGTCCGCCCTCCAGACCCTCAACCGCGCCCGCTGACCCGCGCCGCCCCGCAAGGAGTACCTGAGTGAACCGGGACGATCCGACCGACAGCCCCGCCGAGGACCGGCTGGTGGGCTCCGTCGCCGACCGGGAGGACCAGGCTGTCGAGGCCGCGCTGCGCCCCAAGGACCTCGGCGAGTTCATCGGCCAGGAGAAGGTCCGTGAACAGCTCGACCTGGTGCTGCGCGCCGCCCGCGCGCGCGGTGCGACCGCCGACCACGTCCTGCTCTCCGGCGCGCCCGGCCTCGGCAAGACCACCCTGTCGATGATCATCGCGGCGGAGATGGCCGCGCCCATCCGCATCACCTCGGGTCCCGCCATCCAGCACGCGGGCGACCTCGCCTCGATCCTCTCCTCCCTCCAGGAGGGCGAGGTCCTCTTCCTGGACGAGATCCACCGCATGTCCCGGCCCGCCGAGGAGATGCTGTACATGGCGATGGAGGACTTCCGCGTCGACGTGATCGTCGGCAAGGGCCCCGGCGCCACCGCCATCCCGCTGGAGCTGCCCCCCTTCACCCTGGTCGGTGCCACCACCCGCGCGGGCCTGCTGCCGCCGCCCTTGCGCGACCGCTTCGGCTTCACCGCGCACATGGAGTTCTACGAGCCGCACGAGCTGGAGCGCGTCGTGCACCGCTCGGCCGGCCTGCTCGACGTCGGCATAGAGGGGGAGGGCGCCGCCGAGATCGCGGGCCGATCCCGGGGCACGCCCCGCATCGCCAACCGTCTGCTGCGCCGGGTCCGCGACTACGCGCAGGTCAAGGCGGACGGCCTGATCACCCGCGAGGTAGCGGCCGCCGCCCTCGCCGTCTACGAGGTGGACGCGCGCGGACTCGACCGGCTGGACCGGGCGGTCTTGGAGGCGCTGCTCAAACTGTTCGGCGGAGGACCGGTCGGTCTGTCCACACTCGCCGTCGCGGTGGGGGAGGAGCGCGAGACGGTCGAGGAGGTCGCCGAACCGTTCCTCGTGCGCGAGGGCCTGCTCGCCCGGACCCCGCGCGGCCGTGTCGCCACGCCCGCGGCCTGGGCCCACCTCGGGCTGACCCCGCCGGGCGCGCCGGGTACGGGAAACGGACAACAGGACCTGTTCGGGGCGTGACGGCGGGGGTATTGGCGGCGGAAGGAACCCAGGTGCCATGCTGAGCGTTGTTCCATGCACGCGGACTCGCCTAGACTCCGCCGATGCCGCCCTTGCGGGCGGCGCCGACCATCCCCCTCCCCCAGGCCGCTCACCGCGCGGTCACGCGAAGGAAAATTCCGTCCCGTGAGTATCTACACCCTTCTTCCCTTCCTCGTGCTCATCGCGGCCATGTTCCTGATGACGCGATCCGCGAAGAAGAAGCAGCAGCAGGCCAACCAGATGCGGAACGAGATGCAGCCCGGTTCGGGCGTCCGCACCATCGGCGGGATGTACGCGACGGTCAAGGAGGTCACCGAGGACACCGTCCTCCTCGACGCCGGCCCCGGTGTCGAGCTGGTCTTCGCCAAGAACGCGATCGGCGCCGTCCTCACCGACGACGAGTACAACCGCATCGTGCACGGCGTCGAGCACGACCTGAAGTCCGACGCGGACCTCGTCCCGGACGACGCCTCTTCCCTCACCGCCGACGCGGCTCCGGCCGGCGACGCCGACGACAAGGTGATCGACCTCGGCAAGAAGGACACCGCCGAGGACGCCCCGGCCGCCGAGGCCAAGGACGCCGAGGTCGCCGAGAAGACCGAGGCCGCCGACGTCAAGGACGCCGGGACCAAGGACGCCGCCGAGGCCACGACGGGCGAGGCTCCGAAGAAGACCGACGGCGAGTCCGACGCGAAGTAGGCGTCCCACGGGGCGGCCCGGCGTGGTTCGACGGCCGCCGGGCACGCCCCGAACGCCTCTGTTTCCCGCACGGAATCCCGACACCATGTCATGGCCGCCCCGCGCCGACGGCGCCCCGAGCGGCCCGAGAGGGAGTACGAGAAGGTGGCAGCACCTAAGAAGGGCCGGAGTGCGAGCGCTCAGAGCAAGCCAGGGCGCTCACTGGTCCTCATCCTGATCGCCATCGTGGCGCTCACCGGGGGAATGTTCGCCTCCGGACACACCACTCCGCGTCTCGGCATCGACCTTGCCGGCGGTACGAGCATCACGCTCAAGGCGAAGGCCGACCAGGAGTCGGTGATCAACAAGGCCAACATGGACACCGCGGTCGACATCATGAACCGCCGTGTCAACGGTCTTGGCGTCTCCGAGGCGGAGGTGCAGACCCAGGGGAACGACCACATCATCGTCAACATCCCCAAGGGCACCAACTCCAAGGAGGCCCAGCAGCAGGTCGGCACCACCGCCAAGCTGTACTTCCGCCCGGTCCTCACCGAGGCGCCCAGCGGCCCCGACGCCACGCCCAGCCCCTCGCCGAGCGCCACCTCCAAGGGCAGCGCCTCGCCGAGCCCGTCGGGCAGTGCCGCCGGTGACCAGAAGGCGTCCGCCACCACGCCCTCTCCCACCTCCACCACCCAGGGCCGCCCGGTCAGCGGCGCCCTGAAGGCCGACGCCACGCCGTCGTCCTCCGCCTCCCCGAAGGCGTCCGGCACGCCCGCCGCCTCCGCGAGCCCGTCCGCGAGCGCCGACCCCGCCGCGGGCAAGCTCCAGGCGCAGTTCGCGGCGCTGGACTGCACCAAGCCCGCCGAGCGCGCCAAGGCGAGCCAGAACACCAAGCCCAGCGACACCATCGTGGCCTGCGGCCAGCAGGGCAAGGCCTGGTACAAGTACGTGCTCGGCCCGGCCCGCGTCGACGGCACCGACGTCAAGAAGGCCCAGGCGGCCTTCGACACCCAGGGCGCCTCCGGCTGGCAGGTGCAGATGACCTTCACCTCCGGCGGCGGGAAGAAGTTCGCGGACGTCACCTCCGAGCTGGCCAAGCAGGCCCAGTCGGGGCACAACCAGTTCGCCATCGTCCTCGACGGCAACGTCGTCTCCGCCCCGACCGTGAACGAGGCCATCACCGGCGGCTCGGCCGAGATCACCGGCCGCTTCACCCAGCAGGAGGCCCAGAGCCTCGCGAACATGCTGTCCTACGGCGCGCTCCCGCTCTCCTTCCAGGAGGAGACCGTCACCACGGTGACCGCCGCGCTCGGCGGTGAGCAGCTCCACGCCGGTCTGCTCGCGGGTGCCATCGGCCTCGCCCTGGTCGTGCTCTACCTGGTGATCTACTACCGCGGTCTGTCGCTCGTGGCGATGGCCTCGCTGCTGGTCTCCGCGATCCTCACCTACGTGATCATGGCGCTGCTCGGCCCGGCCATCGGCTTCGCGCTGAACCTGCCCGCCGTCTGCGGTGCGATCGTCGCCATCGGTATCACGGCCGACTCGTTCATCGTCTACTTCGAACGCATCCGGGACGAGATCCGCGAGGGCCGCTCGCTGCGCCCCGCCGTCGAGCGGGCCTGGCCGCGCGCCCGGCGCACCATCCTCGTCTCCGACTTCGTGTCCTTCCTCGCCGCCGCGGTGTTGTTCATCGTGACCGTCGGCAAGGTGCAGGGCTTCGCGTTCACGCTCGGTCTGACCACCGTGCTCGACGTGGTCGTGGTCTTCTTCTTCACCAAGCCGCTCATGACCCTCCTGGCCCGCCGCCGCTTCTTCGCGGAAGGCCACAAGTGGTCCGGGCTCGACCCGAAGAGCCTGGGTGCCAAGCCGCCGCTGCGCCGCACCCGCCGTCAGTCCGGTCCTGCCGCCGGTTCCGTCGACTTCAAGGAGGCGTGAGCGATGTCGAAGCTCGGTAACCTCGGCGCCCGGCTGCACCGCGGCGAGATCAGTTACGACTTCATCGGCAAGCGCAGGATCTGGTACGGCGTCTCCATCCTGATCACCATCACGGCCATCGTCGGCCTGGTGGTGCGCGGCCTGAACATGGGCATCGACTTCCAGGGCGGCGCGGTGTTCACCACGCCGACCAAGATGAGCGTCTCGGTCGCGCAGACCGAGGAGTTCGCCCATGACGCCTCCGGCCACGAAGCGGTGGTGCAGAAGCTCGGCAACGGCAGCCTGCGCATCCAGATCGCCGGTATCGACACCGGCAAGGCCGACCAGATCAAGGAGACCCTGGCCAAGGACCTCCAGCTCGACCCCGAGAAGCTCAACGCCGACCTGGTCGGCCCGAGCTGGGGCGAGCAGATCGCCAACAAGGCCTGGGAGGGTCTGGCGATCTTCATGGTGCTCGTCGTGATCTACCTGGCCATCGCCTTCGAGTGGCGCATGGCCGTCGCGGCCCTGGTCGCCCTGATCCACGACATCACGATCACCGTCGGCATCTACGCCCTCGTCGGCTTCGAGGTCACGCCCGGTACGGTCATCGGTCTGCTGACCATCCTCGGTTACTCGCTCTACGACACGGTCGTCGTCTTCGACAGCCTCAAGGAGCAGACCAAGGACATCACCAAGCAGACCCGCTTCACCTACAGCGACATCGCCAACCAGTCGATCAACGGCACCCTGGTGCGTTCGATCAACACCACGATCGTCGCCCTGCTGCCGGTCGCGGGTCTGCTCTTCATCGGCGGCGGCTTCCTCGGCGCCGGCACGCTCAACGACATCTCGCTCTCGCTGTTCGTCGGCCTCGCGGCCGGCGCGTACTCCTCGATCTTCATCGCCACCCCGCTCGTCGCCGACCTCAAGGAGCGCGAGCCCGCGATGAAGGCCCTGCGCAAGCGGGTCCTGGCCAAGCGCGCGCAGGCCGCGGCCGGGGAGAATTCCGGGGAGCCGGGCACCACGGGTGATACTTACGAGGCGGCGCCCGCTGTGGTGGGCCCGCGCGACCAGCCCGTGGCACGCAACCGAGGCCGCGGCCGACCCTCTGGAAAGCGCCGATGACCGACATCCAGGAGCTGCTGCTCAGCCGAATCCGTGACGTCGCCGACTACCCGGAGCCGGGCGTGATGTTCAAGGACATCACCCCGCTCCTGGCAGACCCGGCCGCCTTCACGGCCCTGACCGACACGCTGGCCGAGATCGCCACGAACACCGGGGCGACCAAGGTCGTCGGTCTGGAGGCGCGCGGCTTCATCCTCGGAGCGCCCGTCGCCGTCCGCGCGGGCCTCGGCTTCATCCCGGTCCGCAAGGCCGGCAAGCTGCCCGGCGCGACCCTGCGCCAGTCCTACGACCTGGAGTACGGGTCGGCGGAGATCGAGGTGCACGCCGAGGACCTCACCCCGGACGACCGCGTGCTGATCGTGGACGACGTGCTCGCCACCGGCGGCACCGCCGAGGCCGCGGCCCAGCTCATCGAGCGGGCCGGTGCCGAGGTCGCGGGCCTCGCGGTCCTCATGGAGCTCGGCTTCCTCGGCGGCCGTGCCCGCCTGGCGCCCGCGCTCAAGGGCGCGCCCCTGGAGGCGCTGCTCCAGGTCTGACGCGAGCGTTCCAAGCGTTCGGCGGCATCTCGGCACAGCTCGGCCGTGGGCGGCACCGGATATCCGGCGCCGCCCACGGCCGTTCCCTTTCGGCCACCGAACCGGCCACCCCCGCCCCACCACCCGGAATGTCTCACGCGCCCCACGCGTTCCCCGGACGGACCGTCCTCGCATCGGGCCGAAGGCGATGACGAGGCGCGGGATCGCTACCATGGGATCTCCGGAGCCTGTCCGGGCTACCCGGATCGCGCACGAGGAGTCCTCTTGCCAGACGAGGCCCAGCCACTGACCGCCGCCAAGCCCGAGTCCTCCTCGGCCCCGGCGGTGAAGCCCCCGCCCAGCGCGTCCGACGCGAAGAACGACTCCCGCGGGACGGCGGCCCAGGCCTCCTCCGCGCCCGTCGAGAAGACCGCCGACGCCTCCCGGCCGAAACCGGCCGCTCCCGTGCGTGCCGCGGTCGGCCAGTCCGCGTCCCGCTCCGGCTCCTCCAACCGCGTCCGCGCCCGCCTGGCCCGCCTCGGCGTGCAGCGCGCGAACCCCTACAACCCGGTCCTGGAGCCGCTGCTGCGGATAGTGCGCAGCAACGACCCCAAGATCGAGAACGCCACGCTCCGCCAGATCGAGCGCGCCTACCAGGTGGCCGAGCGCTGGCACCGCGGCCAGAAGCGCAAGAGCGGCGACCCGTACATCACGCACCCGCTCGCCGTCACCACCATCCTGGCCGAGCTGGGCATGGACCCGGCCACGCTCATGGCGGGCCTGCTGCACGACACCGTCGAGGACACCGAGTACGGCCTGGACGACCTGCGCCGGGACTTCGGTGACGTGGTCGCGCTGCTGGTCGACGGCGTCACCAAGCTGGACAAGGTCAAGTTCGGCGAGGCCGCCCAGGCCGAGACCGTGCGCAAGATGGTCGTCGCGATGGCCAAGGACCCGCGCGTCCTGGTCATCAAGCTCGCGGACCGTCTGCACAACATGCGCACCATGCGCTACCTCAAGCGCGAGAAGCAGGAGAAGAAGGCGCGCGAGACCCTGGAGATCTACGCGCCCCTCGCCCACCGCCTGGGCATGAACACCATCAAGTGGGAGCTGGAGGACCTCGCCTTCGCGATCCTCTACCCCAAGATGTACGACGAGATCGTGCGTCTGGTGGCCGAGCGCGCCCCCAAGCGCGACGAGTACCTGGCCATAGTGACCGACGAGGTCCAGTCCGACCTGCGCGCCGCCCGCATCAAGGCGACCGTCACCGGGCGCCCCAAGCACTACTACAGCGTCTACCAGAAGATGATCGTCCGCGGCCGTGACTTCGCGGAGATCTACGACCTGGTGGGCATCCGCGTCCTCGTGGAGACCGTCCGCGACTGCTACGCGGCCCTCGGCACCATCCACGCGCGATGGAACCCGGTCCCCGGCCGGTTCAAGGACTACATCGCGATGCCCAAGTTCAACATGTACCAGTCGCTGCACACGACGGTCATCGGGCCCAACGGCAAGCCGGTCGAACTCCAGATCCGCACGTTCGACATGCACCGCCGGGCCGAGTACGGCATCGCCGCGCACTGGAAGTACAAGCAGGAGGCCGTCGCCGGCACCTCCAAGGTGCGCACCGACGCGCCGAAGTCGTCCGGCAAGGGCAAGGACGACCACCTCAACGACATGGCGTGGCTCAGACAGCTCCTGGACTGGCAGAAGGAGACCGAGGACCCCGGCGAGTTCCTGGAGTCCCTGCGCTTCGACCTCTCGCGCAACGAGGTCTTCGTCTTCACGCCCAAGGGCGACGTCATAGCGCTCCCGGCCGGGGCCACTCCGGTCGACTTCGCCTACGCGGTGCACACCGAGGTGGGCCACCGCACCATAGGAGCGCGCGTCAACGGACGCCTCGTACCGCTGGAGTCCACCCTGGACAACGGCGACCTGGTGGAGGTCTTCACCTCCAAGGCACCCGGCGCGGGCCCCTCCCGCGACTGGCTCGGCTTCGTCAAGTCCCCGCGCGCCCGCAACAAGATCCGCGCCTGGTTCTCCAAGGAACGCCGCGACGAGGCGATCGAGCAGGGCAAGGACGCCATCGTCCGCGCCATGCGCAAGCAGAACCTGCCGATCCAGCGCATCCTCACCGGCGACTCGCTCGTCACGCTCGCGCACGAGATGCGCTACCCCGACATCTCCGCGCTGTACGCGGCGATCGGCGAGGGCCATGTCTCCGCGCAGAACGTGGTGCAGAAGCTGGTGCAGGCGCTCGGCGGCGAGGAGGCCGCGAGCGAGGAGATCGACGAGAGCGTCCCGCCCTCGCGCGGCCGCAGCCGCAAGCGCCGCTCCAGCTCCGACCCCGGTGTCGTGGTCAAGGGCGTGGACGACGTCTGGGTCAAGCTCGCCCGCTGCTGCACCCCCGTCCCCGGCGACCCGATCATCGGCTTCGTCACCCGGGGCAGCGGTGTCTCGGTGCACCGCAGCGACTGCGTCAACGTCGAGTCGCTCTCCCGTGAGCCCGAGCGCATCCTCGACGTCGAGTGGGCGCCCACCCAGTCCTCGGTCTTCCTGGTCGCCATCCAGGTCGAGGCCCTCGACCGCTCCCGGCTGCTCTCGGACGTCACCCGCGTCCTGTCCGACCAGCACGTCAACATCCTCTCGGCGGCCGTGCAGACCTCCCGCGACCGGGTGGCCACCTCGCGCTTCACCTTCGAGATGGGCGACCCCAAGCACCTCGGCCACGTCCTGAAGGCCGTCCGGGGCGTGGAGGGCGTCTACGACGTCTACCGGGTCACCTCGGCCCGCAACCGCTCGTAGCCGCGACCGTGCGCGCCCCGCACGGTCCCGGAACACGCCGAAGGCCCCGTACGTCGCGTACGGGGCCTTCGGCGTGGTGGACGGGGTGCTCAGCCGCCGAACTCGTGCAGGCCCTTCAGAGCCTGGTCCAGGAGCGCCTGGCGGCCCTCCAGCTCACGCTCCAGCTTCTCGGCGCGCGCGGTGTTGCCCTGGGCACGCGCCTGGTCGATCTGGCCGCGCAGCTTGTCCACGGCGGCCTGGAGCTGACCGGTCAGCCCCTCGGCACGCGCACGCGCCTCCGGGTTGGTCCGGCGCCACTCGGCCTCCTCGGCCTCCTGGATGGCCCGCTCGACCGCGTGCATCCGGCCCTCGACCTTGGGACGCGCGTCCCGCGGCACGTGACCGATGGCCTCCCAGCGCTCGTTGATCGAGCGGAAGGCGGCCCGCGCGCCCTTCAGGTCGGAGACCGGCAGGAGCTTCTCGGCCTCCTCGGCCAGCCCCTCCTTCAGCTTCAGGTTCTCGCCCTGCTCCGCGTCCCGCTCCGCGAACACGGAGCTGCGCGCGGCGAAGAACACGTCCTGGGCGCCGCGGAAGCGGTTCCACAGCTCGTCCTCGTGCTCGCGCTGGGCGCGGCCCGCCGCCTTCCAGTCCGCCATCAGATCGCGGTAGCGCGCGGCCGTCGGACCCCAGTCCGTCGAACCGGACAGCGCCTCGGCCTCGGCGACCAACCGCTCCTTGATCCGGCGGGCGTCCTCGCGCTGCGCGTCCAACTGCGCGAAGTGCGCCTTGCGCCGCTTGGAGAACGCCGACCGGGCGTGCGAGAAGCGGTGCCACAGCTCGTCGTCGGACTTGCGGTCCAGGCGGGGCAGACCCTTCCAGGTGTCCACCAGCGCCCGCAGCCGCTCGCCGGCCACCCGCCACTGGTCGGAGGCCGCCAACTGCTCGGCCTCCACGACCAGGTCCTCCTTGGCCTTGCGGGCCTCGTCGGACTGCTTGGCCCGCTGCGCCTTGCGCTCCTCGCGGCGCGACTCGACCGTCTTGACGAGCTTGTCGAGGCGGGTCCGCAGCGCGTCCAGGTCGCCGACCGCGTGATGCGCGTCCACCTGCTCGCGGATGTGACCGATAGCGGTCTGCGCGTCCTTCGCCGACAGATCGGTGGTCTGCACACGCTTCTCGAGGAGGCCGATCTCGACAACCAGGCCCTCGTACTTGCGCTCGAAGTAGGCAAGCGCCTCCTCGGGGGAGCCGGCCGCCCACGATCCGACGACCTGCTCGCCCTCGGCCGTACGCACGTACACGGTCCCCGTCTCATCGACGCGGCCCCACGGGTCGCTGCTCACAGCGCCTCCTCCACATGATGCCCGCCAGGTGCCTCCCGGCCCCCGGGCATCGTCCACAGTTTCGTCACCGCCAACATAGGCGACCGGCGGGTGGCCTGTCCGCATCCAGCGCTACCGAAATTGCGCAGATGACGACGCGGACCGCCACCACCGGAGGGTCAGGACCTGGCGACCGTCGCCTTGTCGATCACGACCGTCGCGTTCGGGGCGCCGTCGCCCATGCCCGTGCTCTCGCCGGCCTTCGCGATCTTGTCGAGCACCTTCAGGCCCGCCTTGTCGATCGTGCCGAACGGGGTGTAGTCGGGCGGCAGCGGGCTGTCCTTGTAGACCAGGAAGAACTGGCTGCCGCCGGTGTGACGGCCCTGCTTGGTCTGCGCGTTGTACTGGTTGGCCATCGCCACCGTGCCCGCCGGGTACGTGTTGCCCTTCAGGCTCTTGTCCTTCAGGTTCTCGTCCGGGAGCGTGTAGCCCGGACCGCCGCTGCCGGTGCCCGTCGGGTCGCCGCACTGCAGCACGTAGATCCCGTTGGTCGTCAGACGGTGGCACTTCGTGTGGTCGAAGTAGCCCTTGTTCGCGAGGAAGTCGAACGAGTTCACCGTGTGCGGGGCCGCCGTGTTCAGCGCGATGCCGATGTCACCGCAGGTGGTGGCCAGCTTCATCGTGTACTTCGCCGACGTCTCGATCGACATCGCCGGCTCCTTCTTCCACTGGAGCTTCTTCACCGCGCCCTTGGCGGGCTTCTCGCACGGGTCCGGCGCCTTCTTGCCGGGGCTCGCGGACGGGGTGACCTCGGAGCCCGCGTTCACCTTCTTGTCGTCGTCGCCCTTCATCGCCCCGGTCGTGTACAGGGCGACGCTGCCGATCACGACCACGCCGAGGACCGACGCGATCACGGAGTTGCGCGTCCTGGCCTTGCGCCGTGCGCTGGTGCGCCGCTGCTGCTGCCGCAAGAACTTCTCCCGGGCGAGCTGACGCCGCCGCTGCTCCTGGCTGACCACCGGGTTCTCTCCTCATGCGTGTCGTGTGCCGGCCGACGCGCGGGCGCGCGACGGGCCGACAGGCGCGTGTAGCCCCGTACCGTATATGGGTTCGCTGAGGAATCGGCAGCGCCGGTAGGCTCTGGACCACGGGCCGACCGCCCGCGAGCCCTCCCGTACCGACACAAACGAAGGACGATCGTGCTCATTGCCGGGTTCCCCGCCGGGGCCTGGGGGACGAACTGTTACGTCGTCGCCCCCGCCGCCGGTGAGGAGTGCGTGATCATCGACCCGGGCCATCAGGCCGCCCAAGGAGTCGAGGAGACGCTGCGCAAGCATCGGCTGAAGCCCACCGCCGTCGTCCTCACGCACGGCCACATCGACCACGTCGCCTCGGTCGTCCCCGTGTGCGGCGCGCACGACGTGCCGGCCTGGATCCACCCCGACGACCGCTACATGCTGAGCGACCCCGAGAAGGCGCTCGGCCGGTCCATCGGGATGCCGCTCATGGGCGAGCTGACCGTGGGGGAGCCGGACGACGTCCGGGAGCTGACCGACGGGGCGAAGCTGCACCTGGCCGGGATGGAGTTCTCCGTCGCGCACGCGCCGGGCCATACCAGGGGGTCGGTGACCTTCGAGATGCCCGAGAAGACCGACATCCCGCCGGTCTTCTTCTCCGGGGATCTGCTGTTCGCCGGCTCCATCGGACGCACCGACCTGCCGGGCGGCTCCATGGAGGACATGCTCGGGTCGCTGGCACGCGTGTGCCTGCCGCTCGACGACTCCACCGTGGTGCTCTCCGGCCACGGCCCCCAGACGACCATCGGCCAGGAACGCGCCACCAACCCCTATCTGCGGCAGGTGGCCGCCGGCCAGGGAGCCGACCAGGCTCCCCGACGAGGAATGTGACGAGAGAGCCTCTTTCCGTGAGCACCTTCAAGGCCCCCAAGGGCACGTACGACCTGATCCCGCCGCAGTCCGCCACGTACCTCGCCGTGCGCGAGGCCATCGCCGCCCCCCTGCGCAACTCGGGCTACGGCTACATCGAGACCCCCGGCTTCGAGAACGTCGAGCTGTTCGCGCGCGGTGTCGGCGAGTCCACCGACATCGTCACCAAGGAGATGTACGCCTTCGAGACCAAGGGCGGCGACCGGCTCGCCCTGCGTCCCGAGGGCACCGCCTCCGTGCTGCGCGCCGCCCTGGAGGCCAACCTGCACAAGGCGGGCAACCTCCCGGTCAAGCTCTGGTACTCCGGCTCGTACTACCGCTACGAGCGCCCCCAGAAGGGCCGTTACCGCCACTTCTCCCAGGTCGGCGCCGAGGCGATCGGTGCCGAGGACCCGGCGCTCGACGCCGAGCTGATCATCCTCGCCGACCAGGCGTACCGCTCGCTGGGCCTCAGGAACTTCCGCATCCTGCTGAACTCCCTCGGCGACAAGGAGTGCCGTCCGGTCTACCGGGCCGCCCTCCAGGACTTCCTGCGCGGCCTCGACCTCGACGAGGACACCCTGCGCCGCGCCGAGATCAACCCGCTGCGCGTCCTGGACGACAAGCGTGCCGACGTCCAGAAGCAGCTCACCGACGCGCCGCTGCTGCGCGACTACCTGTGCGACGCCTGCAAGGCGTACCACGAGGAGGTCCGCGAGCTGATCACCGCGGCGGGCGTCGCCTTCGAGGACGACGCCAAGCTGGTGCGCGGCCTGGACTACTACACCCGCACCACCTTCGAGTTCGTCCACGACGGCCTCGGCTCGCAGTCCGCGGTCGGCGGCGGCGGCCGCTACGACGGTCTCTCCGAGATGATCGGCGGCCCCGCGCTGCCGTCCGTCGGCTGGGCGCTCGGCGTGGACCGCACCGTCCTCGCCCTGGAGGCCGAGGGTGTGGAACTGGACATCCCGTCCTCGACCAGCGTCTACGCCGTCCCGCTCGGCGAGGAGGCCCGCCGCCTGCTGTTCGCCAAGGTCACCGAGCTGCGCAAGGTCGGCGTCGCCGCCGACTTCTGCTACGGCGCCAAGGGCCTGAAGGCCGCCATGAAGGCCGCCAACCGCTCCGGCGCCCGCTACGCCCTCGTCCTCGGCGAGCGCGACATCACCGACGGCGTCGTCCAGCTCAAGGACATGGAGACCGGCGACCAGACCCCCATCGGCCTCACCGAGGTCGTCGCGGAACTGGAGTCCCGGCTCGGCTGAGCCCGCGGTCCACGCGACGGGCCGGGCGGCACGATGCCGCCCGGCCCGTCACTCTTCGTTCTCCTGTGCCCCCGCCGGCCCCGGAACCGGCCGGAAACCCGCCCCTCGCGAGGGCCGAAGGTCCTTACTTATCCACAGCGAACGGTGCGCGGGCGCACCCGTGCGGCACAATGGCCCCTGCCCGAAGAAGGTCCCTTCTCAAGCAGACGGAATCGGCGTGATGAGCAAGACGACAGTCACCGACGTCTCCACCGTGCCCGAGCCGGAGCACGCCGCCACCCCAGCCGGAGCCGCCGGCTCCAGCCGCGCCTTCGCCGTGCTGCTGCTGATCACCGGCGCCGCAGGCCTGCTCGCCGCGTGGGTCATCACGATCGACAAGTTCAAGCTCCTCGAGGCCAAGGTCGCGGGCAAGACCTTCACCCCCGGGTGCAGCCTCAACCCGGTGGTCTCCTGCGGCAGCGTCATGGAGAGCAAGCAGGCCGCCGCCTTCGGCTTCCCCAACCCGATGCTCGGCCTGGTCTGCTACGGCATCGTCATCTGCGTCGGCATGAGCCTGCTGGCCCGCGCCCGCTTCCCGCGCTGGTACTGGCTGACCTTCAACTTCGGCACCCTCTTCGGCGTCGCCTTCTGTTCCTGGCTGCAGTTCCAGTCCCTGTACCGGATCAACGCGCTGTGCCTGTGGTGCTCGCTGGCCTGGGTCGCCACCATCGTCATGTTCTGGTACGTCACGTCCTTCAACGTCCGCAACGGTTTCCTGCCGGGCGGCCGCGCGCTGAAGAGCTTCTTCGGCGAGTTCACCTGGATCCTGCCGGTGCTGCACATCGGCATCATCGGGATGCTGATCCTGACCCGCTGGTGGACCTTCTGGACGAGCTGACCTCCGGTGCCCCGGGCGCCCGGCAGGGCGGCCCGGACCCGATTGTCAGTGGGGTGTCTTAGGGTTTCAGCGTGGAAGCCGACCTGTTCACCGCCGCTGCAGAAGAACGCCAGGAGAAGGACCCGACCAGCAGTCCTCTCGCGGTGCGGATGCGTCCGCGCACGCTGGACGAGGTGGTGGGCCAGCGGCATCTGCTGAAGCCCGGCTCACCCCTGCGGCGCCTGGTCGAGGGCGGCGGCGGCCCGGCGGGACCCTCCTCGGTCGTGCTCTGGGGCCCGCCCGGCACCGGCAAGACCACCCTCGCCCACGTCGTCTCGCGCGCCACCGACAAGCGGTTCGTGGAACTCAGCGCGATCAGCGCGGGCGTCAAGGAGGTCCGCGCGGTCATCGACGGCGCCCGCCGCGCCGCCGGAGGCTTCGGCAAGGAGACCGTCCTCTTCCTGGACGAGATCCACCGCTTCAGCAAGGCCCAGCAGGACTCCCTGCTCCCGGCCGTCGAGAACCGCTGGGTCACCCTGATCGCCGCCACCACCGAGAACCCGTACTTCTCGGTGATCTCCCCGCTGCTCTCCCGCTCCCTCCTGCTCACCCTCGAACCGCTCACCGACGACGACCTGCGCCATCTGGTGCGCCGCACCCTCGCCGACGAGCGCGGTCTCGGGGACGCCCTCACGCTTCCCGACGAGGCCGAGGAGCACCTGCTCCGCATCGCCGGAGGCGACGCCCGCCGTATCCTGACCGCCCTGGAGGCCGCGGCCGGCGCCGCGCTCGACAAGGGCGAGTCGGAGATCACCCTCCAGACCCTGGAGGCGACCGTCGACCGCGCGGCCGTGAAGTACGACCGCGACGGCGACCAGCACTACGACGTGGCGAGCGCGCTGATCAAGTCCATCCGCGGCTCCGACGTGGACGCGGCCCTGCACTACCTGGCCCGCATGATCGAGGCCGGCGAGGACCCCCGCTTCATCGCCCGCCGCCTGATGATCTCCGCCAGCGAGGACATCGGCGTCGCCGACCCGAACGCGCTGCCCATAGCCGTCGCCGCCGCCCAGGCCGTCGCGATGATCGGCTTCCCGGAGGCGGCGCTCACCCTCAGCCACGCCACCATCGCCCTCGCCCTCGCCCCCAAGTCCAACGCGGCGACCCGGGCGATCCAGGGGGCCATGGCCGACGTGCGCAAGGGCCTGGCCGGACCGGTCCCCTCCCACCTGCGGGACGGCCACTACAAGGGCGCCGAGAAGCTCGGCCACGCCAAGGGGTACATCTATCCGCACGACCAGCCGGACGCCATCGCCGCCCAGCAGTACGCCCCGGACGCCCTCAAGGACCGCGAGTACTACACCCCGACCCGCAACGGCGCCGAGGCGCGGTACGCGGACGCCGTCGAGTGGACCAGGAAGCACCTCGGTCGCAAGCGGTCCTGACCGCCCTGTAGACTGCCCCGAAGTGCTGAGTCCCGTGTCCGGCCCCTCGCCAAGAGGAACCGGCTCACCAGAGCGGGACATCCAGCCGGAGATCCAGCCCTCGGGCGGGGTTCTCCAGGAGCGTCGCGCACCGTCGAAGGTGTCGCGGGCAGCCCACCACCCTCCGGCAGCGCCCGGAACCGGTCGGTGGGCCACTCGCGTGCTGCACGTATGTGCCCAGACCAGGGAACGGCTGCCCACCCGGCCCGGCAACGGACCAGGAGGGTTTCCCCGGCTGCGGATTGCGACCTCCCCTAACCCTGGTGAAGCCGTATTCGCACAGATAAAACGAGGTGTTTGGTTCATGGCGAACCAGTCCCGCCCCAAGGTCAAGAAGTCGCGTGCCCTCGGCATCGCGCTGACCCCGAAGGCCGTCAAGTACTTCGAGGCCCGCCCCTACCCGCCGGGCGAGCACGGCCGCGGCCGCAAGCAGAACTCGGACTACAAGGTCCGTCTGCTCGAGAAGCAGCGTCTGCGCGCGCAGTACGACGTGTCCGAGCGCCAGCTCGTCCGCGCCTACGAGCGTGCCGCCAAGGTCCAGGGCAAGACCGGCGAGGCCCTGATCATCGAGCTGGAGCGTCGTCTCGACGCCCTGGTCCTGCGTTCGGGCATCGCCCGCACGATCTACCAGGCCCGCCAGATGGTCGTCCACGGCCACATCCAGGTCAACGGCCAGAAGGTCGACAAGCCGTCCTTCCGTGTCCGTCCGGACGACGTCGTGCAGGTCCGCGACCGCTCCAAGGACAAGACGCTCTTCCAGGTCGCGCGTGAGGGTGGCTTCGCCCCCGACGGCGAGACCCCGCGTTACCTCCAGGTGAACCTCAAGGCCCTGGCGTTCCGCCTGGACCGCGAGCCGAACCGCAAGGAGATCCCGGTGATCTGCGACGAGCAGCTCGTCGTCGAGTACTACGCCCGCTGATCCCAGCCCCGGCGCAGGCACTCAGGCCCGTCGTCCCCTCGCCCTTTCCGGGCGGGCGGGGCGGCGGGTTCGCGCGTTCCCGGGCCGCGTGTCCCAGGACCGCGTGCCCGGACGGCATTCCCGGACCGCCCGAGCGCCCGGGGAAGCCGCCGGGCGGCCCCGGGTAATCCGGTACAGAGCCCCGCCGTCGGCGCGATAGGCTCGGTGCACGACTTTTCCGATGCTCAGGCATGTTTCAGGGAGCGGGTGCGCACAGTGTCCGGTGGAGAGGTGGCCGGAATCCTGGTGGCCGTCTTCTGGGCGATCCTGGTCTCCTTCCTCGCGGTGGCACTGGCGAGGCTGGCCCAGACCCTCAAGGCGACGACCAAGCTCGTGGCGGACGTGACCGACCAGGCCGTCCCGCTGCTCGCCGACGCGTCCGCGGCCGTCCGGTCCGCGCAGACCCAGATCGACCGGGTGGACGCGATCGCGACCGACGTCCAGGAGGTCACCTCCAACGCCTCGGCGCTCTCCTCCACCGTCGCCTCCACCTTCGGCGGCCCCCTGGTCAAGGTCGCGGCCTTCGGCTACGGCGTCCGCCAGGCCCTCGGCGGCCGCAAGGAGACCGCGCCCGCGAAGCCGTCGAAGCGCACGGTGATCGTCGGCCGGACGGTCCCGGGCAGCCGGCGGGGCAAGCGAAAGTAAGGACTGAGACCAGCGATGTTCCGCCGTACGTTCTGGTTCACCACGGGTGTCGCCGCCGGTGTGTGGGCCACCACCAAGGTCAACCGCAAGCTGAAGCAGCTCACCCCGGAGAGCCTCGCCGCGACGGCGGCCAACAAGGCCCTGGAGACCGGAGCGCGCCTGAAGGACCGCGCGGTCGGCTTCGCGCTCGACGTCCGCGACAACATGGCACAGCGGGAGAGCGAGCTGGAGGAGGCGCTCGGCATCCACGAGAGCCCCGGCCTGCCCCCGGCCCGGCGGTACACCGCCATCGAGAACCACCGCACCGAGAACGACCGCAGCACACTGAAGTACATCGAGAACACGACGTACTCGTACAACCGGAATGAGGACCACTGATGGAGTCGGCCGAGATTCGCCGCCGCTGGCTGAGCTTCTTCGAGGAGCGCGGGCACACCGTCGTCCCTTCGGCGTCGCTCATCGCGGACGACCCGACTCTGCTCCTCGTCCCCGCCGGCATGGTGCCCTTCAAGCCCTACTTCCTGGGTGAGGTCAAGCCGCCCTTCCCGCGCGCCACCAGCGTGCAGAAGTGCGTGCGCACGCCCGACATCGAAGAGGTCGGCAAGACCACCCGCCACGGCACGTTCTTCCAGATGTGCGGCAACTTCTCCTTCGGCGACTACTTCAAGGAAGGCGCCATCAAGTTCGCCTGGGAGCTGCTCACCAGCCCCCAGGACAAGGGCGGCTACGGCCTCGACCCCGAACGCCTGTGGATCACCGTCTACAAGGACGACGACGAGGCCGAGCGCATCTGGCACGATGTCGTCGGCGTGCCCAAGGAGCGCATCCAGCGCCTGGGCATGAAGGACAACTACTGGTCCATGGGCGTCCCCGGCCCCTGCGGCCCCTGCTCCGAGATCAACTACGACCGCGGCCCCGAGTTCGGCGTCGAGGGCGGCCCCGCCGTGAACGACGAGCGGTACGTCGAGATCTGGAACCTCGTCTTCATGCAGTACGAGCGGGGCGAGGGCATCGGCAAGGACAACTTCGAGATCCTCGGGGACCTGCCGAGCCAGAACATCGACACGGGCCTCGGCCTGGAGCGTCTCGCCATGATTCTGCAGGGCGTGCAGAACATGTACGAGATCGACACCTCCATGGCCGTCATCAAGAAGGCCACCGAGCTGACCGGTGTCGAGTACGGCGCCGCCCAGCAGTCCGACGTCTCGCTGCGCGTGGTCACCGACCACATGCGCACCTCCGTGATGCTCATCGGCGACGGCGTCACCCCGGGCAACGAGGGCCGCGGCTACGTGCTGCGCCGCATCATGCGCCGCGCCATCCGCAACATGCGCCTGCTGGGTGCCACGGGTCCGGTCGTCAAGCCGCTGATCGACACCGTGATCGAGATGATGGGGCAGCAGTACCCCGAGCTGATCACCGACCGCGAGCGCATCGAGAAGGTCGCCCTCGCCGAGGAGGCCGCCTTCCTCAAGACGCTGAAGGCCGGCACCAACATCCTCGACACCGCCGTCACCGAGACCAAGCAGGCCGGTGGCTCGGTCCTCTCCGGCGACAAGGCGTTCCTGCTCCACGACACCTGGGGTTTCCCGATCGACCTCACCCTCGAGATGGCCGCCGAACAGGGCCTCTCGGTGGACGAGGAGGGCTTCCGCCGCCTGATGAAGGAGCAGCGGGAGCGCGCCAAGGCCGACGCCCAGGCCAAGAAGACCGGTCACGCCGACCTCGGCGCCTACCGTGAGATCGCGGACGCCGCCGGTGCCACCGACTTCATCGGCTACAGCGACACCGAGGGCGAGTCCACGATCGTCGGCATCCTCGTCGACGGCGTCTCCTCCCCGGCCGCCACCGAGGGCGACGAGGTCGAGATCGTCCTCGACCGCACCCCGTTCTACGCCGAGGGCGGCGGCCAGATCGGCGACACCGGCCGCATCAAGGTGGACTCCGGTGCCGTCATCGACGTCCGCGACACCCAGAAGCCGGTCCCGGGCGTCTACGTCCACAAGGGCACCGTCCAGGTCGGCGAGGTCACCGTCGGCGCCAAGGCCCACGCCTCCGTGGACCGGCTGCGCCGCAAGGCCATCGCCCGCGCCCACTCGGCCACCCACCTGACCCACCAGGCGCTGCGCGACGCCCTCGGCCCGACGGCCGCCCAGGCCGGTTCCGAGAACCAGCCCGGCCGCTTCCGCTTCGACTTCGGCTCCCCGTCCGCCGTTCCGACGGCCGTGATGACCGACGTCGAGCAGAAGATCAACGAGGTGCTCGCCCGCGACCTCGACGTCCACGCCGAGGTCATGGGCATCGACGAGGCCAAGAAGCAGGGCGCCATCGCGGAGTTCGGCGAGAAGTACGGCGAGCGCGTGCGCGTCGTGACCATCGGCGACTTCTCCAAGGAGCTGTGCGGCGGCACCCACGTGCACAACACCGCCCAGCTCGGTCTGGTGAAGCTGCTCGGCGAGTCCTCCATCGGCTCCGGTGTGCGCCGTATCGAGGCCCTGGTCGGCGTCGACGCCTACAACTTCCTCGCCCGCGAGCACACGGTCGTCAACCAGCTCACCGAGCTGCTGAAGGGCCGCTCGGAGGAGCTGCCGGAGAAGGTCTCCGCGATGCTCGGCAAGCTGAAGGACGCCGAGAAGGAGATCGAGAAGTTCCGCGCGGAGAAGGTCCTCCAGGCCGCCGCCGGTCTCGCCGGCTCCGCCAAGGACGTGCGCGGGGTCGCCGTGGTCACCGGCCAGGTCCCGGACGGCACGACGCCGGACGACCTGCGCAAGCTGGTCCTGGACGTGCGCGGGCGCATCCAGGGCGGCCGGCCCGCCGTCGTCGCCCTGTTCACCGTGAACAACGGCAAGCCGCTGACCGTCATCGCCACCAACGAAGCCGCCCGTGAGCGCGGTCTCAAGGCCGGCGAGCTGGTCCGTACCGCCGCCAAGACCCTCGGCGGCGGCGGTGGCGGCAAGCCGGACGTCGCCCAGGGCGGTGGCCAGAACCCGGCCGCCGTCGGCGAGGCCGTCGACGCGGTCGAGCGGCTCGTCGCCGACACGGCCAAGTAGGGCATCGCTCATGCGCAGAGGACGACGACTCGCGATCGACGTCGGGGACGCCCGGATCGGGGTCGCCTCGTGCGACCCCGACGGGATCCTCGCCACTCCGGTGGAGACGGTGCCCGGCCGGGACGTACCGGCCGCGCACCGGCGCCTGCGGCAGCTGGTGGAGGAGTACGAGCCGATCGAGGTCGTCGTCGGTCTCCCTCGCTCCCTCAAGGGGGGCGAGGGGCCGGCCGCGGTCAAGGTGCGCGCGTTCGCCCAGGAACTGGCCCGGGGCATCAAGCCGGTGCCGGTCCGCCTGGTGGACGAGCGGATGACCACGGTGACGGCCAGTCAGGGACTCCGGGCCTCCGGCGTGAAGTCCAAGAAGGGCCGCTCCGTGATCGACCAGGCGGCCGCCGTCATCATCCTGCAGCAGGCCCTGGAATCCGAACGGGTGTCAGGCGGACCACCCGGCGAGGGCGTCGAAGTGGTCATCTGATCGCGATACGGTAACGTTCCGCGCGATGCGGTGGTTTCGAACAGTCACCGCACAGAAAGAGGCGGAACGGCGCCGGTACGGGAGCCGCGCGACCGCCATGGCCTCGCGGCTCTAGGGGATCGATGACTGAGTATGGCCGGGGCCCAGGCTCCGAACCGTGGCATCCGGAGGACCCGTTGTACGGGGACGGCGGATGGGGAGGACAGCAGGCCCACCCGGGTCAGTCCCCCTACGGCGGCCAGCCGCAGCAGCAGTACCCGCAGCAGCCGCAGCAGCAGTACGGTGACTGGTCCCAGGGCCAGCAGCAGCCGGGCTATGGCGAGCAGTACCCCCAGCACCCGCAGCACCCGCAGCACTACGACGGTCAGGGCGGCGCCCACTACGACCAGCAGTTCGCCGGTCAGCACCACCACCAGCAGCACCCGCAGCATCCGCAGCACCAGGGCGGCGGCTGGGACGCCACGGGCACCCACGGCCAGGTGCCCTACGCCGCCGACCCCGGCGACCCCTACGGGCAGCACCCCGTGGCCTACGGCGGCGAGCAGCCCGACCTCTACGGCACCGAGGACGCCTACCCGCCCCCGCAGCCTCCCGGCCACCGCACCGCCGAGCCCGTCGCCGACCCCGAGCCGGACTGGGAGCAGGGCGAGGAGCCGGACGAGCACCCCCTGGCCGCCGGGAGCGGCGAGGACGACGACACCGAGGACGAGCCCGCGACGGCGAGCCGCGCGGACCGGCGCGGCAAGGGCCGCAAGCCCGTCAAGAAGAAGAAAGGGCGCACAGGTTGCGCCCTGATGGTCGTCATCGTCGTGTTCGGTGGCGGCCTCGGCGGCGTCGGCTATCTCGGCTACACCTTCTACCAAAATCGTTTCGCCCCGCCCGCGGACTACGCGGGCAGCGGCAACGGCGAGACGGTGATCGTGCAGGTCCCGAAGGGCGCGGGCGGCGCCGACATCGGCCGGTTGCTCAAGGACAAGGGGGTCGTCGAGAGCGTCGACGCCTTCGTCTCGGCCCAGCTCGCCAATCCCCAGGGCAAGTCGCTCCAGGACGGCGTCTACACGCTCCAGAAGCACATGTCGGCCGCCAGCGCGGTCGAACTGATGCTCAGCCCGAAGAGCCGCAGCAACCTGATCATCACCGAGGGCTCGCGCAACACGCGGGTCTACCAGCAGATCGACGACCGTCTCAAGGTGCCGAAGGGCACCACCTTCAAGGTCGCGAAGAAGGACTACAAGTCCCTCGGCCTGCCCGCCTGGGCCCTCGGCCACCCCAACCTCAAGGACCCGCTGGAAGGATTCCTCTTCCCCTCCAGCTACCCCGTCACCAAGGGCCAGAAGCCCAAGGACGTACTGAAGTCGATGGTCGCCCAGGCCAACGAGCGCTACACCCAGTACAACCTGACGAAGAAGGCAAAGGAGCTGGGTCTCGACAACTCCTACCAGCTCCTCACGGTCGCGAGCCTGGTCCAGGCGGAGGGCAAGACGCACGACGACTTCCGCAGGATGGCGGAGGTGGTCTACAACCGTCTCAAGCCCGACAACACCGAGACGAACCGGCTGCTCCAGTTCGACTCGACGTACAACTACTACAAGGGCACGAGCAACATCCACATCTCTCAGACAGAGATCAACAAGGACAACAACCCGTACAACACGTACATCAACAAGGGCCTGCCGCCCGGCCCGATCGACAACCCGGGCGACGAGGCGCTGAAGGCGGCGCTCGACCCGACGCACGAGGGCTGGTACTACTTCGTGGCGACCGACGGCGTCAACAACACCGAGTTCGCCCGGACCTACGACGACTTCCTCAAGCTCAAGGAAAAGTTCAATGCCGCCACGGGCAACTGAACCTTTTTCATTCTGTCGCGGTGGGGTGAAGGCGTGAGGGCAACGGGGTGGGGTGACGAGGTGAGGCTCCTGAGTTGCGGGTGGTGTTCTCTGCGCGCCACGGCATCGTTCGAGGAGCCTCGCTGGTCCTGTGGCGTGCCACGGTTAACATCCCACATGAGCTGATTGCGCGTTTTTTGGCTTATGTGTACTCGAAAGAATGAACACTGTACACGGTGTAGGAGGCTGGGCTGCCTCAACCAGGCGTTGCTCGCGCTGGTGCACTTGAGCAAGAAAGGAGAAACTGCCCGCCCAGACGACTGGCTTCGGCGTCTCGGTGACCACCGCCGGGTGCTACGTTGGCGAGGCTTTGGATGTATTCACATTTTCCGGGCAGCGGGTTTGCCTGAATCTCGGTCTGGATCGCCGAGTGCGGCTTCGTCATCGTCGACGGCACCCTCATTTCCATCGACCGTGTCCATGTGGACGAGCTGTCCCAAAGCGTAAGAAGCGCAGCATGGCATGGACGTAATACGTTATGGCCCGGCATGGCCCGGCCGGACGGCACGCCACTCTGGTTCTCTGGGCTACGCTGAGATGCATACACGCGACCTGACCGCCGCCTGCGGCATCATCTAAGCCGTGCCTCACGGGGTAACCCCTCGTGCTCGCAGACGGGGATATATCGGGGTGACGGAGTAACCGTTCGTACCACCTGCTACCGCCACCGTGAGCAATCCGCTCATTAGGAGTTCAATCGTGATGAGTCGGCCTGGGATCACGGAGGGGGCGCCTTCGCGTAGCTGAAGACCTGGCGGTTGCCCCGACAGGCCAGCTCCACCCGCCGTATCGGCGCCATCGGTCAAGTCATCCGCACGCTGATGATCTGTAGCTATTCAGAGATGAGAGCGGCTCACAGAGCTCCGTCGGGTTTGTGGCTATGTCTCTGAACGGCTCCGTCCTGCTGCGATGAGCAGGGTGATCAGAATGTCAGCGTGTCTAGAGAATCCGGCAATGCACATCGTAGAGATCAAAAGTGTGCAGAGGGGACGTCAGACGTCCCCTCTGCACACTAGATGAGGAATTAGTTAATCCCAGGCCGTGCATGAGTACAAGAGGGTATCCTTCTCGAATACGCCAACCTGAACTCCCGTGTCTCTTATGCCCTTGTCGGAGTCTTGCGCGGACGTGTGCCAGGTGTAACTGGTGTTAGCGCCATCGGACCAGTGATGCCAAGTCCAATTGCGGCGATCCCCGTTACTGTCATGAGTTGTGAGTCGAACTGCTACGTGATGACCGTCCGCAGCCAGGTCGTTAACGGAAAGATCTACATCGACGACCCCGGTAATGCCGCTCTCCCATGAAGCGTACGAGGTACCGTAAGCGCCAACAGTGCCACCAGAAGAAGCGTAGCATTCTGAGAAGTCAGCAGCTTGTGCTGTTCCTGTGGGAGCTATGATCCCCGCCAGGAGGAAACTTGCAAGGATTAGCATGGAGCGTTTTCTCATTTTGTTCCTCATTCTTGAAAGTCCAGTTACGCGGGTTACGAAAATGCGAGGTGGAAGATAATTCTTCCATGGTTTTTGTATTACTGTCAATGGCGTGGCGATCGGTATCGTGATATCTATCAAATATCCGATTTAGGCAACTGACGTGGAGGCGTTGTGGTTGGTGACAGGATTAATAGGGCCGCCGTTCTCGGCAAACCCATCGCCCACTCGCTCTCGCCCGTGCTGCACCGCGCGGCCTATGCCGCGCTCGGGCTCGACGGGTGGTCCTACGACCGGTTCGAGGTGGACGAGGACGGGCTGCCCGCCTTCGTCGAGAAGCTCGGACCGGAGTGGGCGGGGCTTTCCCTGACCATGCCGCTCAAGCGGGCCGTCATCCCGCTGCTCGACGGGATCAGCGAGACCGCCGCCTCGGTGGACGCCGTCAACACGGTCGTGTGCACCGAGGACGGCCGCCGCCTCGGCGACAACACCGACATCCCCGGCATGGTCGCCGCGCTGCGCGAGCACGGCATCGAGGAGGTGGAGTCCGCCGCGATCCTGGGCGCCGGCGCCACCGCGTCCTCCGCCCTGGCCGCCCTGGCCCGGGTCTGCGCCGGCGAGGTCACCGCGTACGTGCGCAGCGCCGCCCGCGCCGACGAGATGCGGCAGTGGGGCGAGCGGCTCGACGTCGAGGTCCGCATCGCCGCCTGGGCGGAGGCGGCCGACGCGCTGCACGCCCCGCTGGTGATCGCCACCACCCCGGCGGGCGCCACCGACGCCCTCGCGAGCGCCGTGCCCGAGCGCCCCGCCACGCTCTTCGACGTGCTCTACGACCCCTGGCCGACCGAGCTGGCCGCCCGCTGGTCCATGTTCGGCGGCGCCGTGGTCGGCGGCCTGGACCTGCTCGTCCACCAGGCCGTGCTCCAGGTCGAGGCCATGACCGGGCGCTCCCCGGCCCCGCTGGAGGCCATGCGGCACGCGGGCGAACAGGCCCTCGCCGCCCGCTGAGCAGCCCGGTCGCACCCCCGTTCCCGTGCCCCGCGCCGGTCCCGGTATCCGGACCGAGGACCGGATTCGTCCCCCGGCGTGGGAGGATCGGAGGTGGCGGACCGGAATCGCGCACCCGGTCGTGCCGCCGCCGTACGCGCGCATCTGTGTACGCGGCGCAGTACCGGGCGCGAACACTGAGGAGCACCGTTGAGCAGGCTGCGTTGGCTGACCGCGGGGGAGTCCCACGGCCCCGCACTCGTCGCGACGCTGGAGGGACTTCCCGCCGGCGTGCCGATCACCACCGAGATGGTGGCGGATCATCTGGCGCGGCGGCGGCTCGGCTATGGACGCGGCGCGCGGATGAAGTTCGAGCGGGACGAGGTCACCTTCCTGGGCGGTGTCCGGCACGGTCTGACGCTGGGTTCCCCGGTGGCGGTCATGGTGGGCAACACCGAGTGGCCGAAGTGGGAGCAGGTCATGGCGGCCGACCCGGTGGACGAGGAGGTCCTGGCGGGCCTGGCGCGCAACGCGCCGCTGACCCGCCCGCGTCCCGGCCACGCCGACCTCGCCGGTATGCAGAAGTACGGCTTCGACGAGGCGCGGCCGATCCTGGAGCGTGCCTCGGCGCGTGAGACGGCGGCGCGGGTGGCGCTGGGCGCGGTGGCGCGGTCGTACCTGAAGGAGACGGCCGGGATCGAGATCGTCTCCCACGTGGTGGAGCTCGCGGCGGCGAAGGCGCCGTACGGCGTCTACCCGACTCCGGCGGACGTGGAGCGGCTGGACGCGGACCCGGTGCGCTGCCTCGACGCGGACGCGTCGAAGGCGATGGTCGCGGAGATCGACCAGGCCCACAAGGACGGCGACACGCTCGGCGGTGTGGTCGAGGTGCTGGCCTACGGCGTGCCGGTCGGGCTCGGCTCGCACGTGCACTGGGACCGCAGGCTGGACGCCCGTCTGGCGGCCGCGCTCATGGGCATCCAGGCGATCAAGGGTGTCGAGGTCGGCGACGGCTTCGATCTGGCGCGGGTGCCGGGTTCGAAGGCGCACGACGAGATCGTCCGGACCGAGGACGGCATCCGTCGCGTCACCGGCCGCTCCGGCGGTACCGAGGGCGGTCTGACCACGGGCGAGCTGCTGCGGGTGCGGGCGGCGATGAAGCCGATCGCGACCGTGCCGCGCGCCCTGCGGACGGTGGACGTCGCCACGGGCGAGGCCACGCAGGCGCACCACCAGCGCTCGGACGTGTGCGCGGTCCCGGCGGCGGGCATCGTGGCGGAGGCCATGGTGGCGCTGGTCCTGGCGGACGCGGTGGCGGAGAAGTTCGGCGGCGACAGCGTGGCGGAGACCCGCCGCAACGTCCGGTCGTACCTCGACAACCTGACGATCGGATGAGCGGTATGCCGGTCGTGGTCCTGGTCGGCCCGATGGGCGTGGGCAAGTCCACCGTCGGACGGCTGCTGGCCGAGCACCTGGGCGCGGCCTTCCGGGACACCGACGACGACATCGTGACCGAGCAGGGCCGCGCGATCGCGGACATCTTCGTGGACGACGGCGAGGAGGTCTTCCGCGCGCTGGAGAAGCGCGCGGTGGCCGAGGCGGTCGCCGGGCACACGGGTGTCCTCGCCCTGGGCGGCGGCGCGGTCCTTGACGCGGACACGCGGGCGCTGCTGGCCGGGCAGCGGGTGGTCTACCTCTCGATGGACGTCGAGGAGGCGGTGCGCCGCACCGGTCTGAACGCGGCGCGCCCACTGCTCGCGGTCAACCCGCGCAAGCAGTGGCGGGAGCTGATGGAGGCCCGCCGCCATCTGTACGAGGAGGTCGCCGCGGTGGTCGTGGCGACGGACGGGCGCGGCCCCGACGAGGTCGCCCAAGCCGTCCTGGACGCACTGGAGTTGAAGGAAGCATGAGCGAGGCAGTCACCCGCGTCCAGGTCGCCGGGACGGCCGGCACCGCCCCCTACGAGGTCCTGGTGGGCCGCCAACTCCTCGGTGAGCTGGCCGGGTTGATCGGCGCCAAGGCGAAGCGGGTCGCGGTGATCCACCCTGAGGCGCTGGCGGAGACCGGGGACGCGCTGCGTGCCGACCTGGCCGGGCAGGGCTTCGAGGCCGTCGCCATCCAGGTGCCCAACGCGGAGGAGGCCAAGACCGCCGAGGTCGCCGCCTACTGCTGGAAGGCGCTCGGGCAGTCCGGCTTCACCCGCTCCGACGTCATCGTGGGCGTCGGCGGCGGCGCCACCACCGACCTGGCCGGATTCGTCGCGGCGACCTGGCTGCGCGGGGTCCGCTGGATCGCGATCCCCACCACCGTGCTGGCCATGGTGGACGCGGCGGTCGGCGGCAAGACCGGCATCAACACCGCCGAGGGCAAGAACCTCGTCGGCGCCTTCCACCCCCCGGCCGGCGTCCTGTGCGACCTGGCCGCCCTGGACTCCCTCCCGGTCCACGACTACGTCTCCGGGCTCGCGGAGGTCATCAAGGCCGGCTTCATCGCCGACCCGGTGATCCTCGACCTGATCGAGTCCGACCCGCAGGCCGCCCGCACCCCGGCGGGACCGCACACCGCCGAGTTGATCGAGCGCTCGATCCGGGTCAAGGCCGACGTGGTCTCCTCCGACCTCAAGGAGGAGGGGCGCCGGGAGATCCTCAACTACGGGCACACCCTCGGCCACGCCATCGAGAAGAACGAGCGGTACAAGTGGCGGCACGGCGCGGCCGTCGCCGTCGGTATGCACTTCGCCGCCGAACTCGGCCGTCTGGCGGGCCGGTTGGACGACGCCACCGCCGACCGCCACCGCGCGGTCCTGGAGTCCGTCGGTCTGCCCCTGCACTACCGCTACGACCAGTGGCCCAAGCTGGTCGAGGCCATGAAGGTCGACAAGAAGTCCCGGGGCGACCTGCTCCGCTTCATCGTCCTGGACGGTCTCGCCCGCCCCACGGTCCTGGAGGGCCCGGACCCCGCCGTCCTCCTCGCCGCCTACGGTGAAGTGGGCCAGTAGATCCCGACACCGCCCCCTCTGCCCGATTCCCTTGACGGGCTGGGCACTTGCTCCCGCCCCCGGCCGTTTCACCAAACGACGGCCGGGGGCGGTACGGTTCGCTACAGTGCGGGCTTCGTACCCGCCTTCCGGCGCTGAACGCGTGTACGAGATGGAGTGGCAACGGATGCAGCACGCAGTGGGATCTCCGCTGCCGCCGCCCCACCCACCGGGGCAGGGACCGCAGACCGGCTGGGCACCGGCCGCGCACCATCCGGGCCCGCCCCCGGCGGCACCCCAGGGCCCCCCGCCCGGTTATCCCACGGCGGGCGCTCCCATGCCACCGGGCGCCATGCCGCCCGTACCCCCGCCGCCCCCGACCGCGCCACCCGTCGCCGGTACGTACGGGCCGCACGGCTCCGAGGCCACCGGCCATGTGCCGCTGCCGCCCGGCGCCCCCGTCGGCGCGCCGCCCGCCGCCGCGCCCGACCCCTCGGCCACCACCCTCGCCGTGCTGCTCATCGGCCCGGCGGGCGCGGGCAAGACCAGCGTGGCCAAGTACTGGGCGGACCACCGCCGGGTGCCCACCGCCCACATCAGCCTCGACGACGTGCGCGAGTGGGTGCGCTCGGGCTTCGCCGATCCGCAGACCGGCTGGAACGACAACTCCGAGGCGCAGTACCGCCTGGCCCGGCGCACCTGCGGCTTCGCCGCCCGCAACTTCCTCGCCAACGGGATCTCCTGCATCCTCGACGACGCGGTCTTCCCGGACCGGCCCGTGGTCGGCCTCGGCGGCTGGAAGCGCCACGTCGGCCCCGGCCTGCTGCCCGTCGTCCTGCTCCCGGGCCTGGACATCGTCCTGGAGCGCAACGCCGAGCGCAGCGGCAACCGACGCCTCACCGACGAGGAGGTCGCCCGCATCCACGGCCGCATGGCCGGCTGGTACGGCTCCGGCCTGCCGATCATCGACAACTCCCAACTGGACGTCCCCGGCACCGCCCGCGTCCTGGACGAGGTCCTGACCCGAGCCATCGCCAGCCCGCCGAGCTGGTAACGGCTGGGGCGGCGCCACTCGACCGGCACCCGCGGACGCCACGCAGCCCTGGCCATCGCCGACCGGACGCGACGAGGCGCCCCATGGCACCGGCGTTCGGGCGCGACGAGACGGCCACCGACACCCGGATGGGGTGCGACGATCGCCCCCTGACACCGGCGTTCGGGCGCGACGAGACGGCCACCGACACCGGCGGCCGGGCGGTGCGAGGTGCCCAGCCACAGCGGCGGCCGGGCGGTGCGAGCGCGCCGGGACAGCAGCGGCGGGCAGCCGCGGACGCCTCTCGTCCCCGCTGGCCCGGAGCCCGCGGGGGACCCGTTCACCGGCACTCCCCTCCAGGGCGAGCACCCCCCAGCAGCGGATGCCTTACGGCGCCACCGCTCCGACGGCTGCGGGCACTGCCACGGCAGGTTGCCGAACGCCGGTCGGGCCGGGTGGCCCCGCCCCCTGGCCGGGAGGCCGGGCGCCGGCCGCGCGCCCGTCGGAGATTCCCGCCCCGACGACGGGAGCGGGACGGCCACCGCGACTGCCGGAGGCTCTCCGCGTCTCGGCCGGGTGGCCGGGTGTTCACCGGGAACCGGCGGAGGCTTCCCGCACCCCCGCCGGGCGCCGGCCGTTCACCGCGAACCGCCGGAGGCTCCCCGCACCCCACTCGGACCCCGCCGAACGGCGAGAGACGGGCAGAGCTCCTACGCTCGTCTCATGTCAGAGGTGTACGCGACCCGCCGATCCCGGCTGAGGGATCGCTGCAACGCGGCCGGTACCGCGGCAGCGCTCATCTCCCGCCCCGCCAACGTGCGCTACCTCGCGGGAGCCGCACCCCAGGGAGCGGTCCTGCTGCTCGGCAGGCGCGAGGACCAGCTCGTCTGTCCCGTCCCGCCGGAGGACCGGCCGGGGGAGGGGCGCCCCGACGACTCCCTGGCCCTGCACGTGCTGCCCTCGGCCGGGGGCGACCCCGCCGTGGCCGCCGCCGGGCTCGCGGGCGGCGAGGGCACCGACGCCCTGGCCGTGGAGGAGCACCACCTCACCGTCGCCCGGTACCGCGCACTCGGCTCGGTCGCCCCCGGACTGCGCCTCGCGGACCTCGGCACCGCCGTCGAGCAGCTCAGGGTCGTCAAGGACGAGGAGGAGATCTCCTGTCTGCGCATCGGCGCGGAGATCGCCGACCAGGCCCTGGGCGAGCTGCTCGAGTCGATCCTGGTCGGCCGCACCGAACGGCACCTCGCCCTGGAGCTGGAGCGGCGCCTTGTCGACCACGGCGCCGAGGGCCCCGCCTTCCCGACCTCCGTCGCGACCGGGCCCAACTCCGGCCGCTGCGGCCACCGGCCCACCGACCGGCGGGTGGAGGAGGGCGACTTCCTCTCCGTCTGCCTCGGCGCGACCTACCGCGGCTACCGCTGCGAGATCGGCCGCACCTTCGTCATCGGCACCTCGCCCGCCGACTGGCAGGTCGAGCTGTACGACCTCGTGTTCGCCGCCCAACGGGCCGGGCGCGAGGCCCTGGTGCCCGGCGCCGCCTACCGCGATGTGGACCGCGCGGCCCGTCAGGTGCTGGACTCCGCGGGGTACGCGGACGCCCTGCCACCGGTCACCGGACACGGGGTCGGACTCGAAATCGACGAGGACCCGCAGCTCGCCCCTTCAGCCATGGGTAAACTGGACGCTTGCGTGCCGGTCACCGTCGAACCCGGGGTTCACCTCCCGGGCCGGGGCGGCGTCCGGATCGATGACACGCTCGTCGTGCGCCCAGAGGCGGACGGCGGACCCGAGCTACTCACCATCACGACCAAGGAGCTGCTCGCGCTTTAACGGTGCGTGCCCCGGGGTCGTCCACGTCAGTCCAGGAGATTCCGCAACCGTGGCTTCCACGAACGACCTCAAGAACGGCATGGTGCTCAAGCTCGATGGCGGCCAGCTGTGGTCCGTCGTCGAGTTCCAGCACGTCAAGCCCGGCAAGGGCCCGGCCTTCGTGCGCACCAAGCTGAAGAACGTGCTCTCCGGCAAGGTGGTCGACAAGACCTTCAACGCCGGCGTCAAGGTCGAGACCGCCACTGTCGACAAGAGCGACATGCAGTTCTCGTACATGGACGGCGACTACTTCGTCTTCATGGACATGGAGACCTACGACCAGCTCCACATCGACCGGAAGACCGTCGGCGACGCGGCCAACTTCCTGATCGAGGGCTTCGAGGCCACCGTGGCCCGCCACGAGGGCGAGGTGCTCTTCGTCGAGCTGCCGGCCGCCGTCGAGCTGGTCATCAAGGAGACCGAGCCCGGCGTCCAGGGCGACCGCTCCACCGGCGGCACCAAGCCCGCCACGCTGGAGACCGGCCACCAGATCCAGGTCCCGCTCTTCATCACGACCGGCGAGAAGATCAAGGTCGACACCCGCACGAGCGACTACCTCGGCCGGGTGAACAGCTAACCGTGGCTGCCCGCAACACGGCCCGCAAGCGCGCGTTCCAGATCCTCTTCGAGGGCGACCAGCGCGGCGCCGACGTTCTCACGGTCCTCGCGGACTGGGTCAGGCTCTCCCGGTCCGACACCCGGCAGCCTCCGGTCAGCGAGTACACGATGCAGCTCGTCGAGGGCTACGCGGACCACGCGTCGCGCATCGACGAGCTGATCGCCCAGTACGCGGTGGGCTGGACGCTGGACCGGATGCCGGTCGTCGACCGCAACCTGCTCCGGCTCGGCGCGTACGAGCTGATCTGGGTGGACGACACGCCCGACGCGGTGGTCCTGGACGAGATGGTGCAGCTTGCCAAGGAGTTCTCGACGGACGAGTCGCCGGCGTTCGTGAACGGCCTGCTGGGCCGCTTCAAGGAGCTGAAGCCGAGCCTGCGGCGCGATCAGTCGTAAAACAGCGCCCAAGGGGCGTGGGTGGACTTTCGTGCGCCGGTCCGTGGTGGCCGGTCGCGGCGTTCCCCGCGCCCCTTTGGCGTTTCCGCCCGCGTACGTCGAAAAAAACCGCCGGGGTGGCAGGGACACACGTCTCCCTGCCACCCCGGCGGCACGTTTCTGCGCAATGCGTGTAAAGCGGTCAGCTCTCCTCGTGGGCGACCGCGCGGCGCGCGTCCGCGTCCAGGACGCCCCAGCTGATGAGCTGCTCGGTGAGGACCGAGGGGGACTGGTCGTAGATGACGGCGAGGGTGCGCAGGTCGTCCTGGCGGATCGAGAGCACCTTGCCGTTGTAGTCGCCGCGCTGGGACTGGATCGTCGCCGCGTAACGCTGGAGGGGGCCCGCCTTCTCGGCCGGCACCGTGGCCAGCCGCTCCAGGTCCAGGACGAGCTTCGGCGGCGGCTCGGCGGCCCCGCCCGGAGTGGTGCCCGGCAGCAGCTCCTGCACCGGAACGCCATAGAAATCGGCCAGCTCGGCCAGGCGCTGCACGGTCACGGCACGGTCGCCGCGCTCGTACGAACCGACCACCACGGCCTTCCAGCGCCCCTGGGACTTCTCCTCGACACCGTGGAGGGAAAGGCCCTGCTGGGTGCGGATGGCCCGGAGCTTGGCCCCGAGCTGTTTGGCGTATTCGCTGGACATATAGCTCCCCGGACACTGTGTCGACGCGGCCGGCGGGGTGCCCGCCGCGCGGCTGGTAACTCACTGTGAGGTTACGCAGCGTGATTCTTCTGCGTCAAGCCGAATGGTCCACACCGACTCTTCCGTGGTAGTGACCGCCCGCTGCTCCGAACGGGTGAAACGGGTGCTCCTGGCGACCTGCTAGGGTGGATGGCGCAAATCCGACGTCCTTTAAAGTCCGTCCTGTGAGGCGGAGAAGGGGGTCCGTTTCGTATGGACACGCACGCGCAAAACCCCGCGTCCGATGCCCGGCCCGTTCTCGAGGGTCCCGACATCGCACGCGTCCTGACCCGCATCGCCCACGAGATCGTCGAACGCGCCAAGGGCGCCGACGACGTGGTGCTCCTCGGCATCCCGACCCGGGGCGTCTTCCTCGCCCAGCGGCTCGCCGTCAAGCTGGAGCAGATCACCGACCGCAAGGTCCCGGTCGGCTCGCTCGACATCACCATGTACCGCGACGACCTGCGCATGCACCCGCCGCGCGCCCTCGCCCGCACCGAGATCCCCGGTGACGGTGTCGACGGCCGCCTGGTCGTGCTCGTGGACGACGTGCTCTTCTCCGGCCGCACCATCCGCGCCGCCCTCGACGCCCTGAACGACATCGGGCGCCCCCGCGCGGTACAGCTCGCGGTCCTCGTCGACCGCGGCCACCGCGAACTGCCCATCCGCGCCGACTACGTCGGCAAGAACCTCCCCACGTCGTTGCGGGAGACGGTCAAGGTCCAGCTCGCCGAGGAGGACGGTCGCGACACCGTGCTGCTCGGTGCCAAGCCCGGCCAGTAGCGAGCAGCGGCGCACGGGCTGCTTCGCCATGCCCTCGACGCGCCCAGCTCCACCCGAATCCTCCCGTTTGAACTGCCTTACGGAGCCTGACAGATGCAGCGTCATCTCATCTCGGCCGCCGACCTCACCCGCGACGACGCCGTCCTGATCCTCGACACCGCCGAGGAGATGGCCCGGGTCGCGGACCGGCCGATCAAGAAACTGCCGACCCTGCGCGGCCGCACGATCTGCAACCTCTTCTTCGAGGACTCGACCCGGACCCGGATCTCCTTCGAGGCTGCCGAGAAGCGCCTCTCCGCCGACGTCATCAACTTCGCGGCCAAGGGATCGAGCGTCTCCAAGGGCGAGTCCCTCAAAGACACCGCCCAGACGCTGGAGGCGATGGGCGTGGACGCCGTCGTCATCCGGCACAGCGCCTCCGGTGCCCCCTACCGCCTCGCCAACTCCGGCTGGATCGACGCCCCCGTCATCAACGCCGGCGACGGCACCCACCAGCACCCCACCCAGGCCCTGCTGGACGCCTTCACCATGCGCCGCCGCCTGATCGGCGCCGACGCCGGGCTCGGCCAGGACCTCTCCGGCAAGCGCGTCACCCTCGTCGGCGACGTCCTGCACAGCCGGGTCGCCCGCTCCAACGTGGACCTGCTGCACACCCTCGGCGCCGACGTCACCCTCGTCGCCCCGCCCACCCTGCTGCCGGTCGGCGTGGAGACCTGGCCCTGCGAGGTCTCGTACGACCTCGACTCCACGCTGCCCAAGTCCGACGCGGTGATGATGCTCCGCGTCCAGCGCGAGCGCATGAACGCCGCCTTCTTCCCCACCGAGCGCGAGTACTCCCGCCGCTACGGCCTCGACGGCGACCGCATGGCGCGGATGCCCGAGCACGCCATCGTGATGCACCCCGGCCCGATGGTCCGGGGCATGGAGATCACCGCCGAGGTCGCCGACTCCGACCGCTGCACGGTCGTCGAGCAGGTCGCCAACGGCGTCTCCATCCGCATGGCCGTCCTCTACCTGCTGCTCGGCGGCAACGAGCCCGCCACCACCCAGCCCGCCACCACCCAGCTTCGTACCGAGGAGAAGTAAGAACCATGAGCAAGATCCTGATCCGTGGTGCGAAGGTGCTCGGGGGCGAGCCGCAGGACGTCCTGATCGACGGCGAGACCATCGCGGCGGTCGGCACCGGTCTGTCCGCCGAGGGCGCCGAGGTCGTCGAGGCCGACGGCAAGGTGCTCCTGCCTGGCCTGGTCGACCTGCACACCCATCTGCGCGAGCCGGGCCGCGAGGACTCCGAGACGGTGCTGACCGGCACCCGCGCCGCCGCCTCCGGCGGCTTCACCTCCGTCTTCGCCATGGCCAACACCTTCCCCGTCGCCGACACCGCCGGTGTGGTCGAGCAGGTCTGGCGCCTCGGCCGGGAGTACGGCTACTGCGACGTGCAGCCCATCGGCGCCGTCACCGTCGGCCTGGAGGGCAGGAAGCTCGCCGAGCTGGGCGCCATGCACGACTCCGCCGCCGGGGTCACCGTCTTCTCCGACGACGGCAAGTGCGTGGACGACGCGGTGATCATGCGCCGCGCCCTGGAGTACGTGAAGGCGTTCGGCGGCGTCGTCGCCCAGCACGCCCAGGAGCCCCGGCTCACCGAGGGCGCCCAGATGAACGAGGGCGTCGTCTCCGCCGAGCTGGGTCTCGGGGGCTGGCCCGCCGTCGCCGAGGAGTCGATCATCGCGCGGGACGTGCTGCTCGCCGAGCACGTCGGCTCCCGGCTGCACATCTGCCACCTCTCCACCGCCGGCTCCGTGGAGATCGTCCGCTGGGCCAAGTCCCGGGGCATCCAGGTCACCGCCGAGGTGTGCCCGCACCACCTGCTCCTGACCGAGGAGATGGTGCGCACCTACAACCCCGTCTACAAGGTCAACCCGCCGCTGCGCACCGAGCGCGACGTCCACGCCCTGCGCGAGGCGCTGGCCGACGGCACGATCGACATCGTCGCCACCGACCACGCCCCGCACCCGCACGAGGACAAGGACTGCGAGTGGGGCGCCGCCGCCATGGGCATGGTCGGTCTGGAGACCGCCCTGTCCGTGGTGCAGGAGACCATGGTCGAGACCGGCCTGCTCGACTGGGCCGGGGTCGCGGACCGCATGTCCGCCGCGCCCGCCCGCATCGGCCGCGCCACCGGCCACGGCCGCCCGGTCGCGCCGGGCGAGCCCGCCAACCTGACCCTCGTGGACACCGCCTACCGTGGAGAGGTGGACCCCGCGGGCTTCGCCTCGCGCAGCCGCAACACCCCCTACGAGGGCCGTGAGCTGCCGGGCCGTGTCACCCACACCTGGCTGCGGGGCAAGGCCACGCTCATGGACGGGAAGCTCACGTGACATCTGCACCCCTGCTCGCCGCGACGCTCGCCACGGGGCTCGCGGACGAGAAGAAATCCGCCGCGGTGACCGACTGGGGCGCCCGCGTCGGCTGGCTCGTCGGACTCGCCCTCTTCATCGCCCTCGTCTACTGGCTGATGCGCGAGGGCTGGAAGTGGCGCGGCACCCTCCAGAGCGACCTGCCCGAGCTGCCCGGCGTGCCGGAGGACCCCGGTCCGGCGAGACTGAGCATGAGCGGCCGCTACCACGGTTCCACCACCGCGGGACAGTGGCTGGACCGCATCGTGGCGCACGGGCTGGGCACCCGCAGCCGGGTGGAGCTGACCCTCACCGACGAGGGCCTGGCCGTCGAGCGCCCCGGCGCGACCGACTTCTTCGTGCCCGTGAACGCCCTGCGCGGCGCCCGGCTCGACAAGGGCATCGCGGGCAAGGTCCTCACCGAGGGCGGACTGCTGATCGTCACCTGGGCCCACGGCGACAAGCTGATCGACTCCGGCTTCCGCTCCGACCGCGCGGCCGAGCACAACGAGTGGGCCGACACCCTGAACCACCTGATCAACGACACGGAAGGCGCACGATGACGACCTCCACCAGGGGAGCCGCCAAGACTCCCGCCGTACTCGTCCTGGAGGACGGCCGCATCTTCCGCGGCCGCGCCTACGGGGCCGTGGGGGAGACCTTCGGCGAAGCCGTGTTCTCCACCGGCATGACCGGCTACCAGGAGACCCTGACCGACCCCTCGTACGACCGCCAGATCGTCGTCGCGACCGCTCCGCAGATCGGCAACACCGGCTGGAACGACGAGGACGACGAGTCGAGGCGCATCTGGGTCTCCGGCTACGTGGTCCGTGACCCCGCGCGCGTGCCGTCCAACTGGCGCTCCCGGCGCTCCCTGGACGACGAGCTGACCGCCCAGAACGTGGTCGGCATCTCCGGGATCGACACCCGCGCCCTCACCCGCCATCTGCGCGAGCGCGGCTCGATGCGCGCCGGCGTCTTCTCCGGAGACGCCCTCGCCCCGGACGCCGAGCTGATCGAGCGCGTCCAGGCCCAGCCGCACATGAAGGGCGCGAGCCTCTACGAGGAGGTCGCCACCAAGGAGGCGTACGTCGTCCCCGCGGTCGGCGAGAAGAAGTTCACCGTCGCCGCGATCGACCTCGGCATCAAGGGCATGACCCCGCAGCGCATGGCCGAGCGCGGCATAGAGGTGCACGTCCTGCCCGCGACCGCCACGGTCGAGGACGTCTACGCCGTGAACCCGGACGGCGTGTTCTTCTCCAACGGCCCCGGCGACCCGGCCACGGCCGACGGCCCCGTGGCCCTCATGACCGCCGTGCTGGAGCGCAGGACCCCGCTGTTCGGCATCTGCTTCGGCAACCAGATCCTCGGCCGCGCGCTCGGCTTCGGCACCTACAAGCTGAAGTACGGCCACCGGGGCATCAACCAGCCGGTCCAGGACCGCACCACCGGCAAGGTCGAGGTCACCGCGCACAACCACGGCTTCGCCGTCGACGCCCCCCTCGACGAGGTGAGCGACACCAAGTTCGGCCGCGCCGAGGTCTCCCACGTGTGCCTCAACGACAACGTCGTGGAGGGGCTCCAGCTGCTCGACCAGCCCGCCTTCTCCGTCCAGTACCACCCCGAAGCGGCAGCCGGCCCGCACGACGCCGCCTACCTGTTCGACCGCTTCACGACTTTGATGAGCACCGCTCCGATGGAGGGCCAGCGTGCCTAAGCGCACCGATATCCAGTCCGTCCTGGTCATCGGCTCCGGCCCGATCGTCATCGGCCAGGCCGCCGAGTTCGACTACTCCGGCACCCAGGCGTGCCGCGTGCTCAAGGCCGAGGGCCTGCGCGTCGTCCTGGTGAACTCCAACCCGGCCACGATCATGACCGACCCGGAGATTGCCGACGCCACCTACGTCGAGCCGATCACCCCCGAGTTCGTCGAGAAGATCATCGCCAAGGAGCGCCCCGACGCCCTGCTGCCCACCCTCGGCGGCCAGACCGCGCTCAACACCGCCATCGCCCTGCACGACAACGGCGTCCTGGAGAAGTACGGCGTCGAGCTGATCGGCGCCAAGCCCGAGGCGATCCACAAGGGCGAGGACCGCGACCTGTTCAAGGGCGTCGTGGAGGCCGTCAACGCCAAGATCGGCCACGGCGAGTCCGCCCGCTCGGTCATCTGCCACACCATGGACGACGTCATCCAGGGCGTCGAGACGCTCGGCGGCTACCCCGTCGTCGTCCGCCCCTCCTTCACCATGGGCGGCGCCGGTTCCGGCTTCGCCCACGACGAGGAGGAGCTGCGCCGCATCGCGGGCCAGGGCCTCACGCTCTCCCCGACCACCGAGGTGCTCCTGGAGGAGTCCATCCTCGGCTGGAAGGAGTACGAGCTGGAGCTGATGCGCGACAAGAACGACAACGTCGTGGTCGTCTGCTCCATCGAGAACTTCGACCCCATGGGCGTGCACACCGGCGACTCGATCACCGTCGCGCCGTCCATGACCCTGACCGACCGCGAGTACCAGCTCCTGCGCGACATCGGCATCGCGATCATCCGCGAGGTCGGCGTGGACACCGGTGGCTGCAACATCCAGTTCGCGGTCAACCCCGAGGACGGCCGGGTCATCGTCATCGAGATGAACCCGCGCGTCTCGCGGTCCTCGGCGCTCGCCTCCAAGGCGACCGGCTTCCCGATCGCCAAGATCGCCGCCAAGCTGGCCGTCGGTTACACCCTGGACGAGATCCCCAACGACATCACCCAGGAGACCCCGGCCTCCTTCGAGCCCACGCTCGACTACGTCGTCGTCAAGGCCCCCCGGTTCGCCTTCGAGAAGTTCCCGCAGGCCGACTCCACGCTGACCACCACCATGAAGTCGGTCGGCGAGGCCATGGCCATCGGCCGCAACTTCACCGAGGCGTTCCAGAAGGCACTGCGCTCGCTGGAGAAGAAGGGCAGCCAGTTCACCTTCGCCGGCGAGCCCGGCGACAAGACCGCCCTCCTCGAAGAGGCGGTGCGCCCCACCGACGGCCGCGTCAACACCGTCATGCAGGCCATCCGCGCGGGCGCCACGCCGGAGGAGATCTTCGAGTACACGAAGATCGATCCCTGGTTCGTCGACCAGCTCTTCCTCATCAAGGAGGTCGCGGACGAACTGGCCGACGCCCCCGAGCTGACCCGCGAACTGCTCGCCGAGGCCAAGCGGCACGGCTTCTCCGACCTCCAGATCGGCGAGATCCGCGGCCTGCGCGAGGACGTCGTCCGCGAGGTCCGGCACGCGCTCGGCATCCGCCCGGTCTACAAGACGGTCGACACCTGCGCCGCCGAGTTCGCCGCGAAGACGCCGTACTTCTACTCCTCCTACGACGAGGAGAGCGAGGTCGCGCCCCGCGAGAAGCCCGCGGTCATCATCCTGGGCTCCGGGCCCAACCGCATCGGCCAGGGCATCGAGTTCGACTACTCCTGCGTCCACGCCTCCTTCGCGCTGTCCGACGCCGGGTACGAGACCGTGATGGTCAACTGCAACCCGGAGACCGTCTCCACCGACTACGACACCTCCGACCGGCTCTACTTCGAGCCGCTCACCCTGGAGGACGTGCTGGAGATCGTGCACGCCGAGTCCCTCGCCGGCCCGATCGCCGGTGTCGTCGTCCAGCTCGGCGGCCAGACCCCGCTGGGCCTCGCCCAGGCGCTCAAGGACAACGGCGTGCCGGTCGTCGGCACCCCGCCCGAGGCCATCCACGCCGCCGAGGACCGGGGCGCCTTCGGCCGCGTCCTCGCCGAGGCCGGACTCCCCGCGCCCAAGCACGGCACCGCCACCACCTTCGCCGAGGCCAAGGCCATCGCGGACGAGATCGGCTACCCGGTCCTGGTCCGGCCCTCCTACGTCCTCGGCGGCCGCGGCATGGAGATCGTCTACGAGGAGGAGCGCCTGGCCTCCTACATCGCCGAGTCCACCGAGATCAGCCCCTCCCGGCCGGTCCTGGTCGACCGCTTCCTGGACGACGCCATCGAGATCGACGTCGACGCCCTCTACGACGGCGAGGAGCTGTACCTCGGCGGCGTCATGGAGCACATCGAGGAAGCCGGCATCCACTCCGGCGACTCGGCGTGCGCCCTGCCCCCGATCACTCTCGGCGGCTTCGACATCAAGCGGCTGCGCGCCTCCACCGAGGCCATCGCCAAGGGCGTCGGCGTGCGCGGACTGATCAACATCCAGTTCGCCATGGCGGGCGACATCCTCTACGTCCTGGAAGCCAACCCGCGCGCCTCCCGCACGGTGCCCTTCACCTCCAAGGCGACGGCAGTGCCGCTGGCCAAGGCGGCCGCGCGCATCTCGCTCGGCGCGACCGTCGCCGAGCTGCGCGCCGAGGGTCTGCTCCCGGCGACCGGCGACGGCGGCGAACTCCCGCTGGACGCGCCGATCTCCGTCAAGGAGGCCGTGATGCCCTGGTCCCGCTTCCGGGACATCCAGGGCCGCGGCGTGGACACCGTCCTCGGCCCGGAGATGCGCTCCACCGGCGAGGTCATGGGCATCGACACCGTCTTCGGCACGGCCTACGCCAAGTCGCAGGCGGGCGCCTACGGCCCGCTGCCCACCAAGGGCCGCGCGTTCATCTCCGTCGCCAACCGCGACAAGCGCTCGATGATCTTCCCGGCCCGCGAGCTGGTCGCCCACGGCTTCGAGCTGCTGGCCACCTCCGGCACCGCCGAGGTCCTCAAGCGCAACGGCATCAACGCCACCGTCGTGCGCAAGCAGTCCGAGGGCCCCGGCCCCGACGGTGAGCGGACCATCGTCCAGCTCATCCACGACGGCGAGGTCGACCTCATCGTCAACACGCCCTACGGCACCGGCGGCCGCCTCGACGGCTACGACATCCGTACGGCGGCCGTGGCCCGCTCGGTCCCGTGCCTGACCACCGTCCAGGCGCTCGCCGCCGCCGTCCAGGGCATCGACGCCCTCAACCGCGGCGACGTGGGCGTCCGCTCGCTCCAGGAACACGCCGAACACCTGAACGCGGCCCGCGACTAGCAGCCCCGAGGGGGACACCGGAAACGGTGTCCCCCTCTTCGTGAGGACAGCCGTGTCTTCGTGAGGACAGTCATGTACAAGTACTTCTTCCATCTCGTTTTCAAGCGCATGGATCCCGAGGAGGCCCACCACCTCGCCTTCCGCTGGATCCGCCTCGCCGCCGCCCTCCCGGTGCTGCGCGTCTTCCTCGCGGCCGTGCTCGCGCCCCGCCACAAGGAGCTGCGCACGGAGGCCCTCGGGCTGCGCATGCACGGGCCCTTCGGACTCGCCGCCGGCTTCGACAAGAACGCCGTCGCGATCGACGGCATGTCCATGCTCGGCTTCGACCACGTGGAGATCGGCACCGTCACCGGCGAGGCCCAGCCCGGCAACCCCAGGAAGCGGCTCTTCCGGCTGGTCGCGGACCGCTCGCTGATCAACCGCATGGGCTTCAACAACGAGGGCTCCGCCGCCGTCGCCGCCCGCCTCGCCGCCCGCAGGCCCGCCTTCCGGACCGTCGTCGGCGTCAACATCGGCAAGACGAAGGTCGTCCCCGAGGCGGAGGCTGTCACCGACTACGTGAAGTCCGCCGAGCGGCTCGCCCCGCACGCCGACTACCTGGTCGTCAACGTCTCCTCCCCGAACACCCCGGGGCTGCGCAACCTCCAGGCCACCGAGGCGCTGCGCCCGCTGCTCACCGCCGTGCGCGAGGCCGCCGACCGCGTGGTCGCGGGCCGCCGCGTCCCGCTCCTGGTGAAGATCGCCCCCGACCTCGCCGACGAGGACGTGGACGCCGTGGCCGACCTCGCCGTGGAACTCGGCCTGGACGGCATCATCGCCACCAACACCACCATCGCCCGCGAGGGCCTCGGGCTGCGCTCGGCGCCCGCGCTGGTGAAGGAGACCGGCGGCCTGTCCGGCGCGCCCCTCAAGGCCCGCTCCCTGGAGGTGCTGCGCCGCCTCTACGCGCGCGTGGGCGACCGCGTCACCCTGGTCGGCGTCGGCGGCATCGAGACCGCCGAGGACGCCTGGCAGCGCATCCTCGCCGGAGCCACGCTGATCCAGGGCTACAGCGCCTTCGTCTACGAGGGTCCGTTCTGGTCCCGCGCGATCCACAAGGGCCTCGCCGCCCGCCTGAAGGCCAGCCCGTACGCCACCCTCGCCGACGCGGTCGGCGCCGACGTGAGGAGCGCGGCATGACGGCTCTCGAACCCTTCGGCGCCCGGCTGCGCCGCGCCATGGACGAGCGCGGCCCGCTCTGCGTCGGCATCGACCCGCATGCCTCGCTGCTCGCCGAGTGGGGTCTGAACGACGACGTGGACGGCCTGGAGCGGTTCAGCCGCAGGGTCGTCGAGGCGGTCGCGGACCGGGTCGCGGTGATCAAGCCGCAGATGGCGTTCTTCGAGCGCTTCGGCTCGCGCGGTGTCGCCGTCCTGGAGCGCGTCGTCCAGGAGACGCGCGCGGCCGGTGCCCTGGTCGTCATGGACGCCAAGCGCGGCGACATCGGCTCGACCATGGCCGGATACGCCGAGGCGTTCCTGCACAAGGACGCCCCGCTGTTCTCCGACGCGCTCACCGTCTCGCCGTACCTCGGCTACGGCTCGCTCGCCCCGGCCGTCGCGCTGGCCCGGGAGACCGGCACCGGGCTGTTCGTGCTCGCGCTGACCTCCAACCCGGAGGGCCCCGAGGTGCAGCACGCCGTCCGCGCCGACGGGCGGACCGTCGGCGCGACCGTGCTCGCGCACCTCGCCGCCGACAACGCGGGCGAGGAGCCGCTCGGCTCCTTCGGAGCGGTCGTCGGCGCCACCGTGGGCGACCTGTCCTCGTACGACCTCGCCATCAACGGCCCGCTGCTGGCCCCCGGCGTCGGCGCGCAGGGAGCCACCCCGGCGGACCTGCCCCGGGTCTTCGGCTCCGTGGTGCGCAACGTGGTGCCGAACGTCAGCCGGGGTGTTCTGCGTCACGGACCCGAGGTGGCGGGGCTGCGGGCGGCCACGGAGCGGTTCGCGGACGAGATCCGGGCCGCGGTCGGCGGCTGACGAGGGCTGCCGCGGACCGGTGCGGAGACGGTGACGGGCGCCCGAATGCCCGTCACCGGACCCGTGCGGTGTGAATAGATCAGCGAATCCCGGGCAATATGCCCGAAAAGTCCGGCCTCACGGAGGCTGACCAGGACTTTTCCGCTGTTCTCGCTGACTCCGGCGGAGTTGGCCGCTAGTCTCCGAGCAGAGAACGGGCAAGCGTGTTGCTCGTACCTCCCCAGGTGTGGGGCGACTAGGTTCCTCACCGGTCCGTATCCGACAGTTCGACATCCGAGGTGACGTAGGCGTGGCTCTTCCGCCCCTTACCCCTGAACAGCGCGCAGCCGCGCTCGAAAAGGCCGCCGCGGCTCGCCGGGAGCGGGCCGAGGTCAAGAATCGACTCAAGCACTCCGGCGCCTCCCTGCACGAGGTCATCAAGCAGGGCCAGGAGAACGACGTCATCGGCAAGATGAAGGTCTCCGCCCTGCTCGAATCCCTGCCCGGCGTCGGCAAGGTCCGCGCCAAGCAGATCATGGAGCGTCTGGGCATCTCCGAGAGCCGCCGCGTGCGCGGTCTCGGTTCCAACCAGATCGCTTCCCTGGAGCGTGAGTTCGGCAGCACCGGGTCCTGAGTCCGGGCGCTGCCGGACCGGGAGTCCCGGGCACCCCGGGATTGCTGGAATAATCGCTGCATGGCTGTAACACCCCGGGGGACGACCCCCGCGCCCCCGGACGCACGTCCGCGGCTGACCGTGCTCTCCGGCCCCTCCGGGGTCGGCAAGAGCACGGTCGTCGCCCATATGCGCAAGGAACACCCCGACGTCTGGCTCTCGGTGTCGGCGACGACCCGCAAGCCGCGCCCCGGCGAGCAGCACGGCGTCCACTACTTCTTCGTCACCGACGACGAGATGGACAAGCTCATCGCCAACGGCGAGCTGCTGGAGTGGGCCGAGTTCGCCGGCAACCGCTACGGCACTCCGCGCACGGCCGTCCTGGAGCGCCTGGAGAAGGGTGAGCCCGTCCTCCTCGAGATCGACCTCCAGGGCGCCCGCCAGGTCCGCGAGTCGATGCCGGACGCGCAGCTCGTCTTCCTGGCTCCCCCTTCCTGGGAGGAGCTGGTGCGCAGGCTCACCGGCCGGGGCACCGAATCGCCCGAGGTCATCGAGCGCCGCCTGGAGGCGGCCCGGACCGAGCTGGCGGCCGAGCCCGAGTTCGACGAGACCCTTGTCAACACCTCCGTCAAGGACGTGGCCCGTGAGCTGCTAGCCTTGATGGACGTTGTGTGATCGTGACCGCCGTCCCGTGAACGGCACCGACGGTCGTACCGACTGAATCTTTCCCATCCATCGGAAGGCAGAGCGTGTCCTCTTCCATCACCGCGCCCGAGGGCATCATCAACCCTCCGATCGACGAGCTCCTCGAGGCCACCGACTCGAAGTACAGCCTCGTGATCTACGCGGCCAAGCGTGCCCGTCAGATCAACGCGTACTACTCGCAGCTCGGTGAGGGCCTCCTCGAGTACGTCGGTCCGCTCGTCGACACCCACGTCCACGAGAAGCCGCTGTCGATCGCGCTGCGCGAGATCAACGCCGGTCTGCTGACGTCCGAGGCCATCGAGGGCCCCGCGCAGTAAGCAGGCAGTAAGTAGTACGGTCGGATCGCGACCGACTTATCCACAGGCCCGGCAAGCAGATTGCCGGGCCTGTGGTGTGTGATGGTCCCGTACGTTGCCGAGCCGGGGAGAGACGGTGGACAAGCCGAAGGTCGTTCTGGGGGTCAGCGGTGGCATCGCCGCCTACAAGGCATGTGAGCTGCTGAGAAGGTTCACGGAGTCGGGTCATGACGTGCGGGTGGTGCCGACCGCCTCCGCGCTCCACTTCGTCGGCGCCCCCACCTGGTCCGCCCTCTCGGGCAATCCGGTCTCCACCGAGGTCTGGGACGCCGTCCACGAGGTGCCCCACGTCCGCATCGGCCAGCACGCCGACCTGGTGATCGTCGCGCCCGCCACCGCCGACATGCTCGCCAAGGCCGCCCACGGCCTCGCGGACGACCTGCTCACCAACACGCTGCTCACCGCCCGCTGTCCGGTCGTCTTCGCCCCCGCGATGCACACCGAGATGTGGGAGCACCCCGCCACCCAGGAGAACGTGGCCACGCTGCGCCGCCGGGGCGCCGTCGTCATCGAGCCCGCCGTCGGCCGGCTGACCGGCGTCGACACCGGCAAGGGGCGGCTGCCCGACCCCGGCGAGATCTTCGAGGTCTGCCGCCGGGTGCTGGCCCGGGGCGTCTCCGAGCCCGACCTCGAGGGCCGCCACGTCGTCGTCTCCGCGGGCGGCACCCGCGAGCCGCTCGACCCGGTCCGCTTCCTCGGCAACCGCTCCTCCGGCAAGCAGGGCTACGCCCTGGCCCGCACCGCCGCCGCGCGCGGCGCCCGTGTGACGCTCGTCTCGGCCAACGCCGCGCTGCCCGACCCCGCCGGGGTGGACGTCGTACCGGTCGGCACCGCCGTGCAGTTGCGCGAGGCCGTGCTGAAGGCCGCCGCCGACGCCGACGCGGTGGTCATGGCGGCGGCCGTCGCCGACTTCCGGCCCGCCGTCTACGCGAGCGGCAAGATCAAGAAGAAGGACGGCCAGGAGCCGGAACCGGTCGCCCTGGTGCGCAACCCCGACGTGCTCGCGGAGCTGTCCGCCGAGCGCGCCCGGCCCGGGCAGGTCGTGGTCGGCTTCGCCGCCGAGACCGACGACGTGGTGGCCAACGGCCGGGCCAAGCTGGCCCGCAAGGGCTGCGATCTGCTCGTGGTGAACGAGGTGGGGGAGCGCAAGACCTTCGGCTCCGAGGAGAACGAGGCGCTGATCCTCGGCGCCGACGGCAGCGAGACGCCCGTCCCGCACGGTCCGAAGGAGGCGCTGGCCGACCTCGTCTGGGATCTCGTGGCGGCCCGACTGGGGTGACCCGTTGGGCCGTTGGGGACGGTGTTCTTTCGGCCACACGGAGTCATTCGTTCCCCTGCGGACCCGCCGGGATCTCGCGTGGCGGGCCTGGTCAATGCCGCTCGGCATTGGGCAGAATGCCCGTGCCGCAGGTCACAGCACCCTCCACCGGGAGAGTGCAGGTGGGCTCGCGGTCGCGAGCGACCGATAAACTGTCCTCGGACGACGCCGGGCGCAGCTCCCGCGTTGTCCGCCAATGATCAGCCAGCAGCCGCTGCAACCCCAGGGAGCGTTGTGTCCCGTCGCCTGTTCACCTCGGAGTCCGTGACCGAAGGTCACCCCGACAAGATCGCTGACCAGATCAGCGACACGATTCTCGACGCGCTGCTGCGCGAGGACCCCTCCTCGCGCGTCGCCGTCGAGACGCTGATCACCACCGGCCTGGTGCACGTGGCCGGAGAGGTCACGACGAAGGCGTACGCGCCGATCGCGCAGCTCGTGCGGGACAAGATCCTCGAGATCGGTTACGACTCCTCCAAGAAGGGCTTCGACGGCGCCTCCTGCGGTGTCTCGGTGTCCATCGGCGCGCAGTCCCCGGACATCGCGCAGGGCGTCGACACGGCGTACGAGTCCCGTGTCGAGGGCGACGAGGACGAGCTGGACAAGCAGGGCGCCGGCGACCAGGGCCTGATGTTCGGCTACGCCTCGGACGAGACGCCGACGCTGATGCCGCTGCCGATCTTCCTGGCGCACCGCCTGTCCAAGCGCCTCTCCGAGGTCCGCAAGAACGGCACCATCCCCTACCTGCGCCCCGACGGCAAGACCCAGGTCACCATCGAGTACGACGGCGACAAGGCCGTCCGCCTCGACACCGTCGTGGTCTCCTCCCAGCACGCCTCGGACATCGACCTCGAGTCGCTGCTCGCGCCCGACATCCGCGAGTTCGTGGTCGAGCCGGAGCTGCGCGCGCTGCTCGACGAGGGCATCAAGCTGGAGACCGAGGGCTACCGCCTGCTGGTCAACCCGACCGGCCGCTTCGAGATCGGCGGCCCGATGGGTGACGCCGGTCTGACCGGCCGCAAGATCATCATCGACACCTACGGCGGCATGGCCCGTCACGGTGGCGGCGCCTTCTCCGGCAAGGACCCGTCCAAGGTCGACCGCTCCGCCGCGTACGCCATGCGCTGGGTCGCCAAGAACGTCGTGGCGGCGGGCCTGGCCTCCCGCTGCGAGGTCCAGGTCGCCTACGCGATCGGCAAGGCCGAGCCGGTCGGTCTCTTCGTGGAGACCTTCGGCACCCACAAGATCGAGCCCGAGAAGATCGAGAAGGCGATCGACGAGGTCTTCGACCTCCGCCCGGCCGCCATCATCCGCGACCTCGACCTCCTGCGCCCGATCTACGCCCAGACGGCGGCCTACGGCCACTTCGGCCGCGAGATCCCCGACTTCACCTGGGAGCGCACGGACCGCGTGGACGCCCTCCGCAAGGCCGCGGGCGTCTGACCCACCGAGGCATCCCGAGGCCCGGCTTCCCTTCGGGGGTGTCGGGCCTCGGCGCATGTTCAGCCCTCCGGGCCGGACGCGTTGTCGGTGCGGTTTGGTAAGAATGCAAGCGTGAGCAGGGAGAACGGGTCGGGGGACGGCGGGGCTGAAGGTGCCTCGCCGGAGCAGCTTGCGCTCATCAGGGAGAGCGTGCGGGCCGCCGAGGTGCCGCGGGCCAAGCCGCGGACCTGGCGGGGGGCGGCGCTGGCCAAGGACCGGCCCGTGGCGCGGGTGCTGGTCGACAAGGGTGTGCTGCATCTCGACCGGTACTTCGACTACGCCGTGCCCGAGGAACTGGACGCCGAGGCACAGCCCGGGGTGCGGGTCCGGGTGCGGTTCGGGGCCGGAAGAGGACGCGTGCGGGGCGGTCGCCGCGAGGGCGGCGGGCTCATCGACGGCTTTCTGATCGAGCGGCGCGCCGAGTCCGACTACGCCGGACCACTGGCCGCACTGGCCCAGGTCGTCTCCCCGGAACCCGTGCTCAGCGAGGAACTGCTGACCCTCGCCCGCGCCGTCGCCGACCGGTACGCCGGCAGCCTCGCCGACGTGCTGCAACTCGCCGTACCCCCGCGCAGCGCCCGCGCCGAGCGCCGCTCCTCACCCGAGCCGCTGCCCCCGCCCCCGGCCCCTGACCCCGATTCCTGGGCGCGGTACGAGCACGGGCCCGGATTCCTCGCCTCCCTCGCCTCCGGAGGCGCCCCCAGAGCCGTCTGGAACGCCCTGCCCGGGCCCGAGTGGGCCGGCGAGCTGGCCCGCGCCGTCGCCGCCACGCTCGCCTCGGGACGCGGCGCGCTCGTCGTCGTTCCCGACGGCCGCACCGCAGCCCGCGTCGACGCCGCGCTGACCGACCTGCTCGGCGAGGGACGGCACGCGCTGCTCACCGCCGACGCCGGGCCCGAGAAGCGGTACGCGCAGTGGCTCGCGGTGCGGCGCGGCGCGGTCCGCGCCGTCGTCGGGACACGCGCGGCCATGTTCGCCCCCGTCCAGGACCTCGGGCTCGTCGCCATCTGGGACGACGGCGACGACAGCCACGCCGAGCAGCACGCCCCCCAGCCCCACGCCCGGGACGTGCTCCTGCTGCGCGCCTCCCTCGACCGCTGCGGCTTCCTGCTGGGCAGCCGGAGCTGCACCGTGGAGGCCGCGCAGCTCGTGGAGAGCGGCTGGGCCCGGCCGCTGGCCGCCGGGCGGGACCAGGTGCGCCGAAGTGCCCCGCTGGTGCGGACCGTCAGCGACGCCGACCTCGCGCGCGACGAGGCCGCCCGCGCCGCCCGCCTGCCCACCCTCGCCTGGCAGGCGGTACGGGAGGGGCTCAAGCACGGTCCGGTGCTGGTGCAGGTGCCCCGACGCGGATACGTTCCCCGGCTGGCCTGTGCGCAGTGCCGGGCGCCCGCGCGGTGCCGGCACTGTTCGGGTCCGCTCCAGGCGCAGGACGCGGGGGAGCTGCGCTGCGAGTGGTGCGGGCACCAGGAGACCTCCTGGCACTGCGCGGAGTGCGGCGGCTTCCGGCTGCGCGCGCAGATCGTCGGCGCGCGGCGGACCGCCGAGGAGCTGGGGCGCGCCTTTCCCGCCGTACCGGTGCGGACGTCGGGGCGCGAACACGTGCTGGACACCGTGCCGGGCACGCCCGCCCTGGTCGTCAGCACCCCGGGCGCCGAACCGGTGGCCGAGGGCGGCTATGCGGCCGCCCTGCTGCTCGACGGCTGGGCCATGCTCGGCCGCCCCGACCTGCGCTCCGACGAGGACGCGCTGCGGAGGTGGATGGCGGCGGCCGCCCTGGTGCGACCGCAGGGCGAGCACGGGACCGTGGTCGTCATGGCCGAACCGACGCTCCGGCCCGTGCAGGCGCTGGTGCGGTGGGACCCGGTCGGCTTCGCCCTGCGCGAGCTGGCCGAACGGGCGGAGCTGGGCTTCCCGCCGGTGTCGCGGATGGCCGCCGTGTCCGGTACGACGGAGGCGGTCGCGGAGTTCCTGACCGCCGCCGAGCTGCCCCCGGACGCGCAGGTACTGGGCCCCGTCCCGCTGCCCCCGACCCTCCCCGGCCGCCCCCGCCGACCGGGCGCGCCACCGCCGGGCGAGGAGTGGGAGCGCGCCCTGATCCGGGTCCCACCGGGCAGCGGGGCGGCACTGGCGGGCGCCCTGAAGACGGCTCAGGCGGCGCGGATGGCCCGAGGCGGGGAAGCGCCGGTGCGGGTGCGGATCGATCCGCCGGACATCGGGTGAGGGGGCGCGCCGCTGGGTTTGGCCAGCTCTGCGGTGGGCGCCCTGCTGCGCTGGACTGACGGTCCACCGGAGCGTACGGCTGGGTCGGCTGGTCCGCGCGGCTGGGGCGGCTGACGGCCGGCCTGGTCCGTTCAGCCGGTTCGGCTCGTGCGGTGGGCGGGGAGTCGCACTGGCGGGGGCGTCGCCGGTCGGTCTCGGTGCCCGCCAGGAGTGGCCGGTGCTCGGTGTCGCGGGTGCGGCGGTACCTGGTGTGGTGCCCTCCCGGGCTCGGTGGGGGCCGGGAGGGCGCGGGGTCAGCCGTTGCGCGGGCTCGGGAAGGCGGTCGGGCGGGGCTCCTCGCGGAGGGTGGGGCTGCCCGCCGTGGGCTGGGTCGGCATCGAGCGGGCGGCGGGGACCGTGGGCACGTTGAGCGTGCGGGTGCCCGACGGCTCGCCCGCGCGCTCGGCGTCGGCGGCCGCCTGGGCGGCGGCGCGGCGAGCGCCGTAACGGCGGTGCACCGCCTGCTTGGTGACACCGAGCGCGGAGCCCACCGCGTCCCACGAGAAGCCGAGCGAGCGGTCGAAGTCCACGGCGGCGGTGACCAGGGTCTCGACGCTGTCCCGGAGTTCCTGGGCGAGGCGGACCGTGGGGGCGGGGGCGCGTCCGTAGACGACGAAGCCGGTGGACGGGCCGGAGCGGCGCGGGCGGTAGACGTTGCCCAACTGGGCGGTGAGCGTGCGCAGTGCGTCCACCTGGCGGCGGACCCGCTCGATGTCCCGCACCAGGAGGTGCAGGCTGGCCCGGGCCTGGGCGTCGTGGGTTGCGTGGTCGGCCATGAACAAGCCTCTCGAACCGGCGTTGAAAGGAACCGGGCCGCTTCAGCCGCCCGGTGTTGGTCAACTCTGTCTTGACCAACGCGTGGGGGCTCCGCTGGTCACGCGGTGGGGGCGTGCGGTGTGTTTTGTACGCCGGTTCTCCCACCCGCGCACCACCCGCCGCCAGTCGGCGGACGGGCCGGGCGGCCGGCGCGGGTTCAGCGCCGTCGGCGGCTGACCGCGGTGTTCGCGGTCGGCGGGGAGGTGGGACGTCCCGGGGCGGGATCGCTCCGCGTACCGGTGCCGGCCCTGTCGCCGCGCTCGCTCCGCGTGCCGGTGCCGGCTCCGGCGTCCGGTCCGGTGCCGGGCATCGGGCCGGTGCCGTCTGCCGGGTTCTCCCGGCGGCATAGACTGGTGCGCTGCCCGTCCGTAGCCGTTTGAGAGGCTCGATCCTGGTTATGAAGCTTGTCTTCGCCGGAACTCCCGAGGTTGCCGTTCCCGCTCTGGACGCGCTGATCGCGTCCGGACGGCATGAGGTGGCCGCCGTGGTCACGCGGCCCGACGCGCCGGCCGGGCGGGGGCGCAGGCTCGTCGCGTCGCCGGTGGCCGAGCGGGCGGTGGAGGCCGGGATCGAGGTGCTGAAGCCGGCCGGCCCGCGCGACCCCGCGTTCCTGGAGCGGCTGAAGGAGATCGGCCCGGACTGCTGCCCGGTCGTCGCCTACGGCGCCCTGCTGCCCCGCGTAGCCCTCGACATCCCGGCCCAGGGCTGGGTGAACCTGCACTTCTCCCTGCTGCCCGCCTGGCGCGGCGCCGCCCCCGTGCAGCACTCGATCATGGCGGGCGACGAGATCACCGGCGCGTCCACCTTCCTCATCGAGGAGGGCCTGGACTCCGGCCCCGTCTACGGCACCGTCACCGAGGTCATCCGCCCCACCGACACCAGCGGCGACCTGCTCACCCGGCTCGCCCTCGCCGGTGCCGGGCTGCTGGAGGCGACCATGGACGGCATCGCGGACGGCACCCTGAAGGCCGTACCGCAGCCCGCCGACGGCATCACCCTCGCGCCGAAGATCACGGTCGAGGACGCGCGCGTCGACTGGGCGGCGCCCGCGCTGCGCGTCGACCGCGTGGTGCGCGGCTGCACGCCCGCGCCGGGTGCCTGGACCGTCTTCCGGGGCGAGCGGCTCAAGCTCGTCCAGGTCGTGCCGGTGCCCGAGCGGACGGACCTCGCGCCCGGGCAGCTCGCCGTCGGGAAGAACAGCGTGCACGTGGGGACGGGTTCGTACGCCGTCGAACTGCTGTGGGTGCAGGCGCAGGGCAAGAAGCCGATGCGCGCCGCCGACTGGGCGCGCGGTGTCCGTATCGCGGAGGGCGAGACGCTCGGCGTCTGAGCGCCCTGAAGAGGAGGGGTGGGGTCCGGCCGACGTAGGGTGGGACCGCACCCCTTTCTTCGTATCCGGAGCACCTTTCTCGTGAGCGAGCAGTCCCGTCGGCCGCAACGGCCCGCCAAGCCCTACCGGCGCCCCCAGAAGGACCCCGTCCGCATCCTCGCCTTCGACGCGCTGCGCGCCGTGGACGAGCGGGACGCGTACGCCAACCTCGTACTGCCCCCGCTGCTGCGCAAGGCTCGCGAGAACGGTGACTTCGACGCGCGGGACGCCGCCCTCGCCACCGAGCTGGTCTACGGCACGCTGCGCCGCCAGGGCACCTACGACGCGATCATCGCCGCCTGCGTGGACCGCCCGCTGCGCGAGGTGGACCCGCCGGTCCTCGACGTGCTCAGCCTCGGCACGCACCAGTTGCTCGGCACCCGTATCCCGACGCACGCCGCCGTCTCCGCCTCCGTCGAGCTGGCCCGCGTGGTGCTCGGCGACGGACGCGCCAAGTTCGTCAACGCCGTGCTGCGCAAGGTGGCCCGGGACGACCTGGACGGCTGGCTGGAGAAGGTCGCGCCGCCGTACGACGACGACCCCGAGGACCACCTCGCCGTGGTCCACTCCCACCCCCGCTGGGTCGTCTCCGCGCTGTGGGACTCCCTGGGCGGTGGCCGCGCGGGCATCGAGGAACTGCTCGCGGCGGACAACGAGCGTCCCGAGGTCACCCTCGTCGCGCGGCCCGGCCGGTCGACCGCCGAGGAGCTGCTGAACGAGGAGGCCGCCGTCCCCGGGCGCTGGTCGCCGTACGCCGTGCGGCTCGCCGAGGGCGGTGAGCCCGGCGCGGTCGAGGCGGTGCGGGAGGGCCGGGCGGGTGTACAGGACGAGGGCAGCCAGCTGGTCGCGCTCGCGCTCGCCAACGCGCCCGTCGAGGGACCGGACGAGATGTGGCTCGACGGCTGTGCGGGACCGGGCGGCAAGGCCGCGCTGCTCGCGGCCCTCGCCGCCGAGCGGGGCGCGTTCCTGCTCGCCTCCGAGAAGCAGCCGCACCGCGCGGGACTGGTGGCGCGGGCGCTGGACGGCAACCCGGGTCCGTACCAGGTCATCGCCGCCGACGGCACCCGGCCGCCCTGGAAGCCGGGCAGCTTCGACCGCGTCCTGGTCGACGTCCCCTGCACCGGTCTCGGCGCCCTGCGGCGCCGCCCCGAGGCCCGCTGGCGCCGCCGTCCCGACGACCTCGAGAGCTTCGCCCCCATCCAGCGGTCCCTCCTGCGCACCGCGCTGGACTCCGTCCGCGTGGGTGGCGTCGTCGGCTACGCCACCTGCTCTCCCCACCTCGCCGAAACCCGGGCGGTCGTCTCCGACGTCCTGAAGCATCACCCCGACGCCGAGCTGATCGACGCCCGCCCTCTCCTTCCCGACGTCCCCCACCTCGGCGAGGGCCCCGACATCCAGCTCTGGCCCCACGTCCACGGCACGGACGCGATGTACCTCGCCCTGATCCGCCGCACCGCCTGACCAGACCTCCGGCCGAGAACGGCACCCCGGGGTGGTGCCGGCCGCCCCTCGCGCGGGCACGCGGTCGCCTTTCGCGCAGTTCCCCGCGCCCCTGAAGCGCCGACCGTTGTCTTTCGGGTGCGGGGGTGTGGAGGCTCGTCAACGCAGTTCCCCGCGCCCCTGGGGTGGCCGATCGTCGTTCTTCGGATGCGGGTGTGCGGTGGTCGCTCGCGCAGTTCCCCGCGCCCCTTGGGGGTGGTGGTCGTGGGCGACTGGCTGCCGGTCCGGCCGGAGATTGGCGCACGAACCCGACGGACCCGCCACCCGACATGCGACCTGCCCTCCCCGCAGGGGGGCGGGGAACTGCGCGACCAGGTCCCACTCACCCGCACCAGACGAGCGACGCTCACCGCCCCGGAAGGGGCGCGGGGAACTGCGCGAAAGGCCACCAGGCACCCGCACCCGAAGACCGACCCCCCCCTCGCGACAGGCCCCCACGCCCCCGCACCCGAAGAAGCGACGCCCCCACCCCAGGCCCGCCCCCCAAACCCCCGGAGGGACATGGCAGGCTTGAGACCATGGCCGCTCAGATCAACCCCAGCATCCTGTCCGCAGACTTCGCCCGCCTCGCCGACGAGGCGAAGGCGGTCGAGGGCGCCGACTATCTGCACGTCGACGTCATGGACAACCACTTCGTCCCGAACCTCACGCTCGGCACCCCCGTCGTGGAGTCCCTGGCCCGCGCCACGGACATCCCGCTGGACTGCCACCTGATGATCGAGGACCCCGACCGCTGGGCCCCGCAGTACGTGGAGGCGGGCGCCTCCTCGGTCACCTTCCACGTGGAGGCGGCCCGCGCCCCGATCCGGCTCGCGCGCGAGATCCGTGCCAAGGGGGCCCGCGCCTCCATGGCGCTCAAGCCCGCGACGCCCGTCGAGTCCTACGAGGACATCCTCCCGGAACTCGACATGCTGCTGATCATGACGGTCGAGCCCGGCTTCGGCGGCCAGGCGTTCCTGGACATCACGCTGCCGAAGATCCGCCGTACCCGTGAGCTGATCGCCAAGCACGGACTGCAGATGTGGCTCCAGGTGGACGGCGGTGTCTCGGCCGAGACGATCGAGCGGTGCGCCGAGGCAGGGGCCGATGTGTTCGTCGCCGGGTCGGCCGTCTACGGCGCCGCCGACCCCGCCGAGGCCGTGCGCGCGCTGCGCGCGCAGGCGGACCGGGCCATCGCGGATTCGACCTGGGCGCACGGCCACTGAGCCACGGTTGCGTGAACGGTTGACGGAAGGCGCCCATCAGGGCGGATGAGCCGCGCCGAATCTGCGAGGATGAACGGCGAATCAGAGTGTGTGCACAGCAGTGAGGAGATCGCCGTGTCGGGTATGTCGGCGGGCCGGACAGCCATGCGGATGGGGCCCGCTGAGCTGGTGCAGGCGGCGGCCATGGCCCGTCGCTTCTACCTCGAGGGCAAATCCAAGATCCAGATCGCCGAGGAGTTCGGCGTGAGCCGCTTCAAGGTGGCCCGGGTCCTGGAGACCGCCCTGGAGAGGGATCTCGTGCGGATCGAGATCCGGGTGCCGGCCGAACTGGACGCCGAGCGCTCCGACGCGCTGCGCGCCCGCTACGGGCTGCGGCACGCCGTGGTCGTGGAGTCCCCGGCCGAGGCCGAGGAGACCCCGGACCCGGAGAACCTCGGCGAGGTGGCGGCGGACCTGCTCGGCGAGCTGGTGGACGAGGGGGACGTGCTCGGGCTCGCCTGGGGCCGCTCCACCATCCACATGGCCGCGGCCCTCGACCGGCTGCCGCCGTGCACGGTGGTGCAGCTCACGGGCGTGTACGACGCCGGGACCGCCGAGCGCGGCTCCGTCGAGGCCGTCCGCCGGGCCGCGCAGGTCTCGGGCGGCGACGCGCACCCGATCTACGCGCCGATGCTGCTGCCCGACGAGGCCACCGCGGCCGCGCTGCGCAACCAGACCGGGATCGCCCGCGCCTTCGAGTACTTCGACAAGGTCACGGTCGCCTGCGTCTCCATCGGCTCCTGGGAGCCGGGCATCTCGACCGTGCACGACATGCTCAGCGACGAGGAGCGGGCGCACTACGCCTCGCTCGGGGTCGCCGCCGAGATGTCCGCGCACCTCTTCGACGCCGAGGGCCGCCGGATCGGGCGCGACCTGGGGGAGCGGTGCATCACGGTCAAGACCGACCAGTTGCGCCGTATCCCCGAGGTCGTGGCCATCGCGGGCGGCCAGCGCAAGGCACCGGCGATCGACGCGGTGCTGCGCTCCGGTCTCGTCACCAGCCTGGTCACGGACACCTCGGCCGCGGACTACCTGCTCACCGCGGGTCCCACCCCGAAGGCCGCGCTCAGCCGCGCGGACCCCGACGGCTCCTGACGAAACCGACGGTCCGTCCCCGCCCGGGGGCGGACCGTGGGAGCATCGTCGGCATGTTGTCGCGGTTCGTCCCCCGGCGGCCCGCCCGGCGCGCATCCCGCGCGCCGCGGGCGCCGCTGCCTCTCGTCCCCCGTCTGTTCGCGGGGCTGCTCGCCGTCCTCGCCGTCCTGCTCGCCGGGTGCGCGGACCCCGGCACCGCCACCGCCCCGCCGACCGTCTCGCGCTCGGCCACGCCGTCGGCCTCCGCACCGGGCACCACGGCCGCCGCCACGCCGTCGTGGGCCAAGGGCATGGCCACCGTGCCGGAGTCCCGGCTGCCCGTCGAGGCCCGGCGCACCCTGGCCCTGATCGACAAGGGCGGCCCCTACCCCTACGCACGGGACGGCATCGTCTTCGGCAACTACGAGGGGCTGCTGCCCCGGCACCAGCGCGGCTACTACCACGAGTACACCGTGCCCACCCCCAACTCCCGCACGCGGGGCGCCCGGCGCCTCATCACCGGGCAGGGCACCGAGTTCTACTACACCGACGATCACTACAACTCGTTCCGGGCGGTGCTGAGATGAGCGAAGACCTGGCGGACCGTTACGCGGTCACCCTGGATCTGGCGGGCGTCACCGACAAGACGGGTCTGATGGAGCGGGCGGCCCACGCGCTCGACCTTCCCGAGTGGTTCGGCCGCAACTGGGACGCGCTGCTCGACTCCCTGTGCGACACCACGGTCTGGCCGACCCCTGCCGTCGAGCGCGGGCTGCTGGTCGTCGTACGCGGCTGGCACACCTTCGCCGAGAAGAACCCGCGCGAGTGGCGCATCGCGAGCGACGTCCTCTCCGAGGCGGTCGACCGCACCTTCCTGCTCGACGTGATGCTGGCGCTTGGAGGAAACGCCCACCCCTGACCGGTGACCCTGGAGGTTCCGTGAGGGTATGACCGGGGACCTCCCATGGGAGAATGAAGTACGTGCTCTTTTCCCTCCGGCGCACCCGTCGGGGGGTCACCTCTGATCGACTGGGATGTGCGGCACGTGCGTTTCCTCAATGACATCCGGCCCGCGTACGACCTCACGTACGACGACGTGTTCATGGTTCCGAGCCGCTCCGCCGTGGGCTCGCGGCAGGGAGTGGACCTCGCCTCGCCGGACGGGACGGGTACGACCATCCCGCTGGTCGTCGCCAACATGACCGCCATCGCCGGCCGCCGCATGGCCGAGACGGTCGCCCGGCGCGGTGGCCTGGTGGTCATCCCGCAGGACATCCCGATCGACGTGGTCACCGACGTCGTCTCCTGGGTCAAGAGCCGCCATCTGGTGCTGGACACCCCGATCGTGCTCTCCCCGCAGCAGACCGTCGCCGACGCGCTGGCCCTGCTGTCCAAGCGCGCGCACAACGCCGGTGTCGTCGTGGACGAGGACTACCGCCCCGTCGGTGTCGTCACCGACCAGGACCTGACCGGTGTCGACCGGTTCACCCAGCTCGAAGTCGTCATGGCCAAGGACCTGTTGCTGCTGGACGCGGACATCGACCCGCGCGAGGCGTTCAACACCCTGGACGGCGCGAACCGGCGCTACGCCCCGGCGGTCGACGGCGAGGGCCGGCTCGCGGGCATCCTCACCCGCAAGGGCGCGCTGCGCGCCACGCTGTACACCCCGGCCGTGGACGCCAAGGGCCGGCTGCGCATCGCGGCCGCCGTCGGCATCAACGGCGACGTGGCGGGCAAGGCCAAGCAACTGCTCGACGCGGGCGTGGACACGCTCGTCATCGACACCGCGCACGGCCACCAGGAGTCGATGATCAACGCGGTGCGCACGGTGCGCGGGCTCGACCCGGAGGTGCCGATCGTCGCGGGCAACATCGTCTCCGCCGAGGGCGTGCGGGACCTGGTCGAGGCGGGCGCGGACATCATCAAGGTCGGTGTCGGACCGGGCGCCATGTGCACCACCCGCATGATGACCGGCGTGGGCCGCCCGCAGTTCTCCGCCGTGCTCGAATGCGCCGCCGAGGCGCGGAAGTTCGGCAAGCACGTGTGGGCCGACGGCGGTGTCCGCCACCCTCGCGACGTGGCCATGGCCCTCGCGGCCGGTGCCTCCAACGTGATGGTCGGCTCCTGGTTCGCGGGCACCTACGAGTCCCCGGGCGACCTCCAGCAGGACGCGAAGGGCCTCTTCTACAAGGAGTCCTTCGGCATGGCCTCCGCGCGCGCCGTGCGCAACCGCACCTCGGAGGAGTCGGCGTACGACCGTGCCCGCAAGGCGCTCTTCGAGGAGGGCATCTCCACCTCCCGCATGTACCTCGACCCGGCCCGTCCGGGCGTCGAGGACCTGATCGACTCGATCATCGCGGGCGTCCGCTCCTCCTGCACCTACGCCGGCGCCGCCTCCCTGGAGGAGTTCGCCGACAAGGCCATCGTCGGCATCCAGAGCGCGGCGGGCTACGCCGAGGGCAAGCCCCTGCACGCGAGCTGGAACTGACGTCAGTTTCCCGCGTACGGCCCCCGTTGCCCCGACCCGGGCGGCGGGGGCCGTCGTATGCCGTCAGGGGCGCAGGCGCGCCGCGGCCGCGAGCCATGTCCGAGGCGTCCGTGCAACGGTCCGACGTCCGCGCGCAACGAATGGTCACCCTGCCGGGATGAACGCAATGATCTTGCGGCCATGCGCAAGGCCGGTGCATTACGCCCGTGAAGGCCCAGCTCATAGGGTGCTGCGCAACACGTGGCGTGGCGGGGACTCCGCTCGGTGGTTCCCCGCAGCAGTGCACGGGGGCTGCCGCCGCTGCCCGCGGACCCCGACCGGCAGCGACAAGGAGCCAGCACGTGCTCGACCAAGGCGCACCCCCGCAGAACCGCACAGAGACCGGCCCGGCGTCCCCCGGCGTCGCCGCGCGCCTGATGCGCCGCAAGCCCGTGGAGAGCCTGGTCGCCGAGGGAGGTCAGGGCGAGGGCGGCGCGCTGCGGCGCTCGCTGGGCCTGTGGCAGCTCACCATGATCAGCATCGGCGCCACCCTGGGCACCGGCATCTTCGTGGTCCTCGGCCAGGCCGTTCCCAAGGCCGGCCCCGCCGTCACCCTGTCCTTCGTGATCGCGGGCCTCACGGCGCTGTTCTCGGCCCTGTCGTACGCCGAACTGGCGGGCACCATCCCGGTCTCCGGCTCCTCGTACTCGTACGCCTACGCGACCATGGGCGAACTCGTCGCCTGGGTCTGCGGCTGGTGTCTGCTCCTCGAGTACGGCGTCTCGGTCGCCGCCGTGGCCGTCGGCTGGGGCGAGTACCTCAACGAACTGCTCGACGGCACCCTCGGCGTCACCATCCCGGACGCCCTGTCCGCCCCGCCCGGTGACGGCGGCGTCTTCAACCTGCCCGCACTGATCGTCGTGCTGATCGCCATGGTGTTCCTGATCGGCGGCGCGAAGGAGTCGGCACGCGCCAACACCGTCATGGTGTGTGTGAAGATCGCCGCCCTCGTGCTGTTCTGCGCCGTCGGTGTGCAGGGCTTCCGGTCCGGCAACTACCAGCCCTTCATGCCGCTCGGCATGGCGGGCGTCAGCGCGGCGGGGGCGACGCTCTTCTTCTCGTACATCGGTTTCGACGCGGCGTCGACGGCCGGCGAGGAGGCGAAGAACGCGCAGCGCGACCTGCCGCGCGCGATCATGCTGTCGCTGGTCATCGTGACCGCGCTGTACGTCCTCGTCGCGGCCGTCGCCGTCGGCGCCAGGCCCTGGCGGCGTTTCCACGACTCCGAGGCCGCGCTCGCCCGGATCATGCGCGACGTGACCGGACAGAGTTTCTGGGGCACCCTGCTCGCCGCCTGCGCCGTCGTCGCCATCGCGAGCGTCGTCCTGACCGTCCTCTACGGCCAGACCCGCATCCTCTTCGCCATGGCGCGCGACGGGCTCGTGCCCAAGGTCTTCGCCAAGGTCCACCCGAAGACCGGTACGCCCCGTGCCAACACCGTGATCGTGTCGCTGTTCTGCGGGGTGCTCGCCGCCGCGATCCCGCTGGGCCAGCTCGCGGACGCCACCAGCATCGGCACGCTGTTCGCCTTCGCGCTGGTCAATGTCGCGGTCGTGGTGCTGCGCCGGACCCGCCCGGACATGGCCCGTACCTTCCGTGTCCCGCTGTCGCCGGTCCTGCCCGCGCTGGGCTTCGCCTTCTGCGTCTGGATGATGGGCAGCCTCTCGGCCGTCACCTGGGTGGTCTTCGGTGCCTGGATGGCGGCCGGGCTCGTGTTCTACTTCGTGTACGGCTACCGCCGTTCCCGTCTCGCAGGCCAGGACGTCGTGACGGCGGAGCAGTGACTTTCCCGAAGACCGGACCGAAGAAGTGAACGACCCGCAGTGCTGAACGATCTCGACGAACGCATCGTGCACGCCCTCGCCGAGGACGCCCGCCGCTCCTACGCGGACATCGGGCAGTCGGTCGGGCTGTCCGCGCCCGCCGTCAAGCGCCGGGTGGACCGGCTGCGGGCCACCGGAGCCATCACCGGGTTCACCGTGCGGGTGGACCCGGCGGCGCTCGGCTGGGAGACCGAGGGGTACATCGAGATCTACTGCCGCAGCAACACCTCGCCGGAGACGATCCAGCGGGGCCTGGAGCGGTACCAGGAGGTCGTCGCCGCGTCGACCGTCACCGGGGACGCCGACGCCATCGCGCAGGTCTTCGCCTCGGACATGCGGCACTTCGAGCGGGTCTTGGAGCGGATCGCCGGGGAGCCCTTCGTGGAGCGCACCAAGTCGGTGCTCGTGCTCTCGCCGCTGCTGCGGAGGTTCTCCTCGGGGGCGCCGGCCTGACAGCCCGCCCGCAGGTGTTACCCGAGGTAACCGTTGCGGTCCGCTGGGTGATCGCGTAGGTTGTCCCGCGCTTTGTACCGAGCGGTAACCCCATAGGTGACCAAGCAGGTGACACATGCGCCGGTTCCGCCGTCCCACCACCGTCCGCGCGCGGATCGTTGCGCTCGCCCTGGCTCCGGCCGTCGCGCTGATGGCGCTGTGGGGCTTCGCCATGGTGTCCGTCACCGGTGAGTTACGCGCCCTGATCCGCCTCCAGGGCGTGTACGTGGACTACGGAAGCCCCGTGGACACCGCCGTCGGGCAGATCCAGATCGAGCGCCGGATGTCCGCCGCCTACCTCGGCACCCCGCGCGAGCGCGCCGACCCCGGCGACCTGCTCGCCCAGCAGCGCCGCACCGACCGTGCCGTGGCCGACATGCGCCACGCCCTCGCGAGCGGCGACCTCGACCGGCTCACGGCCCGCCAGCGCAAGACCCTCGGCACCATGACCGCCGCGACCGGCAAGCTCGACGGACTGCGCCGCCAGGTCCTGGAGCGCCACCTCACCTGGGACCGCGCCGTCACCGCGTACAGCGCCCTCGTCGAGCCCGGGTTCGCCGTCCAGTCCGCGCTCACCGCCCTCCAGGCCGGGCAGCTCGCGCGCGAGTCCCAGACGGTCGTCGAGCTCGTCCGGGTGCGGGAGTTCGTCTCCCGCGAGGACGCCCTCGTCGCCGGGGCGCGCGCGGAGGGCGGGCTGACCGGGCGGCAGTACGACACCCTCACCGCGACCATCGAGGACCGGCGCGTCTTCGAGCGGACCTATGTGCCCGACCTGCCCGCCCCGGCGCGGGACCGGTTCCGGCGGTTCCAGCAGGGGGACCTGCACCGCTCGCTGGTGCGCGGCGAGGACGCGCTGCTGCGGGCCGGGGCGGCCGGTGCCGGTGCCGCCGTCGCGGCCGACACCTGGCGCTCGGTCACCGACCGCGCCGTCATCCGTTACCGGGAGCTGTGCGTCGCCGCCGCCAAGGACTCCGCCGCGCGCGGCCGGGCGTTCGCCTACGCGGAGCTGACCAAGGCGGCCGTCGTCGGCGTGGCCGGACTGGCCGCCGTCGCGCTGTCCCTGTGGCTGGCCGTGCGCGGCGCCCGGCGCGTCTCCCGACGCCTGGAGCGGCTGCGGGACGCCGCCGACCTGCTCAGTGCCCGCCAACTGCCGGACGTGATGCGCCGCTTGAGCGCCGGTGAGCAGGTCGACGCGGCCGCCGAGGCACCCCCGCTGGCCGCCGACGACGTACGCGACGACGAGATCGGGCAGGTCGGCCGGTCCTTCAACGCCGCCCGGCTCGCCGCCGTGGAAGCCGCCGTCACCCAAGCCACCCTGCGTCGCGGCCTGTTCGCGGTGCTGCTCAACATCGCCCGTCGCAACCAGGCGCTCGTGCACCGGCAGTTGAAGCTCGTCGACACCCTGGAGCGCAGCACCGAGGACCCCGAACTGCTGCGCCGTCTCTTCCTCATCGACCACCTCACCACCCGGATGCGGCGGCACGCGGAGAGCCTGATCATCCTCTCCGGGGCGACGCCGGGGCGCCGTTGGCGCGGTCCGGTGCCCCTCGCGGACGTCGTCGCCTCGGCGGTGAGCGAGATCGAGGCGTACGAACGCGTGGTGGTGCCGCCCCTGCCCGACCTCGGCATCGCGGCGGACGCCGTCGCCGACGTGGTCCACCTCGTCGCCGAACTCCTGGAGAACGCCACCGGGTTCTCGCCCCCGCACACCGAGGTCACCCTCCGCACCGCACGGGTGGGCGACGGCTTCGCCCTGGAGATCGACGACCGGGGCCTCGGTCTCGACGCCGTCCACCGCGAGGAGGCTCACCGCACCCTCACCGCCCCCGACGCCTTCGACCCCACCCGCCACGACCGCCTCGGCCTCTACGTGGTCGGCCGCCTGGCAGCCCGCCACGGCATCGAGGTGCGCCTCCGGGACTCCCCGTACGGGGGGACGACGGCGTCGGTGCTGCTGCCGGCCGCCGTGCTGGCGGAGGTGGAGCCGGTGGGTACGGCGGGGGTCGCCGGGGCACGGGCGATACGGGAAGCCGGTGGGCGCCGCGGCGCCGGAGGCGGGGGCCGGCCAGGCGCGGGAGGACGTGACATGGACGAGGCGGACGACGACGTGACCGGAGCCGGAGCCGGAGCGGGAGCCGGTGGCCGTGGCCGGGGCAGTGGCGGGGGTGTGAGCGGGGTGTCTGCGCTGCCGGCCGGACCCCGCGTCTCGCCCCCGCGCCCGCCCGACGCCCGCCGGGTGCCGTCCGGCGCCCCCGCGCTCCCCACCCGCGTCCGTCAGGCGTCCCTCGCCCGCGAGCTGCGCGAGGAGCCGCCGCCAAAGACGCCGGACACCGCCGCAGACCCCGAGGAGATGCGCGCGATCTTCGGTGCCTTCCAGCGCGGCCGGGACCTGGGTCGGCAGGGCTCCGAAACACCCACGGAGCCCGGCGCCCCGGCCCCGGCACCCCGCCCCGCACCCCGTGACCACGCGAGCGCCCACGCCGACGAAAGGATGGACACCGACGATGTACGGTGACGACCGCAACGCCCAGAGCCCGGCGGTGCCCGAGGGAGTGCCCGGGACGGACCTCGGCTGGCTGCTCGACGACCTCGTGGCGCGCACCGACCATGTGCGGCAGGCCGTGCTGCTCACCGCCGACGGGCTCGCGCTGAGCTGCTCGGAGGGCATGAGGCGGCGCGACATCGAGCACCTCGCCGCCGTCTGCTCCGGCTTGCACGGGCTGGCCCGCTCGGCGGGGGAGAGGTTCGGCACCGGGCGGATACGGCAGACCATGGTCATGCTGGAGGACGCCTACCTCTTCATCACCCCCGCGGGGCACGGCAGCCGCCTCGCCGTCCTCAGCGAGGCCCGCAGCGACGTCGGACAGCTCGGCCACGAGATGGCCCTGCTGGTGCGCAGACTCGGCCGCCACCTGGACGCCGCGACCCGCTCGGCCTCCTGACCCTGCGGTGAACAACGGTCACCGGTGCGGAGAGGGGCATCCGTACGACCCGTACGACCCGTACATGGGGTACGGGTACGAGAGGCACGCGCACCTAGGCCAGGCGTCCGAAGATGAGGCCCACGAAGATCACGGGCCCGACGAGAACGGGTTCGACGGGAACGAGCCCGGCGAGAACGGGCTCGACGAGGACGGCCCCGACGCGCGCTGGTACGAGGACGAGACGGGCGCGATGGTGCGCCCCTACACCGTGACCCGGGGCCGCACCCGCCCCTCGGGGCGGCACGCCGTCGACCTGATGTCCCGGGTCACCGCGCTGGCTCCGCAGGAGGCGCCGCTGCCCGGGGTCGAGCACGCGGGGGCGGCCCTGCTCGAGCTGATCCGGCGCGGGCCGCGCCCGCTGGTCGAGCTGGCCGTCGACGCCGACCTGCCCCTGACCGTCGTCCGCGTGCTGCTCGGCGACCTCGCCGAGGCGGGCCTGATCCGCATCGACGCGCCCCGCCGTCCGCCGGTCACCGGGCCGGCCGCCGACCCCGAGCTGCTGCGGGAGATCGTGCACCGGCTGCGGCAGATCTGAGCCACGGCGCCGGGCCCGCGCAACGAATCGCCGTATCCGCCGCCGCGCACGCAACGAACCGCGCACCCGCGCGCAACGGCTGCTTCTTGTGAGGCCGAGCGCGCCGACCGTACCGTCTATCTGACTCCCCCCTCCTTTTTCACCTCAGGTGAGGACCCTCCATGCGCACCGCCCTGCTCCAGAGCTCCGGCCGCCCCGGCTCCGTCGCCGAGAACCTCAAGGTCCTCGACGAGGCGGCGGGCCGTGCCGCGGCGGCGGGGGCCGGGCTGCTGGCCGCGCCGGAGATGTTCCTCACCGGGTACGCGATCGGCGACGACATCGCCCGCCTCGCGGAGCCCGCCGACGGCCCCTCGGCGCAGGCGGTCGCGGAGATCGCCGCCCACCACGGCGTCGCCGTCGCCTACGGCTACCCCGAGCGGGACGGCGGGGCGGTCCACAACTCCGCCCAGCTTGTCTCCGCCGACGGCCGCTCCCTCGCCAACTACCGCAAGACCCACCTCTTCGGCTGCTTCGAGCGCGACCACTTCACCCCGGGCGAGCAGGCCGTCGTCCAGGCCGAGCTGAACGGCCTCACCGTCGGCCTGATGATCTGCTACGACGTGGAGTTCCCCGAGAACACCCGCGCCCACGCCCTCGCCGGGACCGACCTTCTCGTGGTGCCCACGGCGCAGATGCACCCGTACCAGTTCGTGCCCGAGTCGATGATCCCGGTGCGCGCCTTCGAGAGCCAGATGTACGTGGCGTACGTCAACCGGGTCGGCAGGGAAGGGGAGTTCGAGTTCGTCGGGCTTTCCACGCTGGCCGGGCCCGACGGTGTCGCCCGGGCGCGGGCCGGGCGCGGGGCCGACCAGTTGGTGATCGCCGACGCCGACCCCGCCTTCCTGGCCGCCTCCCGCGAGGCGAACCCGTATCTGAAGGACCGCCGTCCCGGTCTGTACGAGCCGCTGGTCCGCCCGTCCTGAACCGGCCCCGGGCCCTCCCCTTCTTCTTCCGCGTAACCAGTTCTTCCGTGCAAGGAGTCCGTACCCCATGACGTCCACGGTGCCCAACGCCGTCGAGCACGCCGGTGAGCAGCAGCCGCCGATCACCATGTTCGGCCCGGACTTCCCCTACGCCTACGACGACTTCCTCGCCCACCCGGCGGGGCTCGGCCAGATCCCGGCCACCGAGCACGGAACCGAGGTCGCCGTCATCGGCGGCGGACTGTCCGGGATCATCGCCGCGTACGAGCTGATGAAGATGGGCCTCAAGCCCGTCGTCTACGAGGCGGACCAGCTCGGCGGCCGGCTGCGCACGGTCGGCTTCGAGGGCTGCGACGAGTCGCTGACCGCGGAGATGGGCGCCATGCGCTTCCCGCCGTCTTCCACCGCCCTCCAGCACTACATCGACCTGGTCGGCCTGGAGACCAGGCCCTTCCCCAACCCCCTTGCCGAGGCGACGCCTTCGACCGTCGTCGACCTCAAGGGCGAGTCGCACTACGCCGAGACCGCCGCCGACCTGCCCCAGGTCTACCGCGACGTCGCCGAGGCGTGGAACAAGTGCCTCGAAGAGGGCGCCGACTTCTCCGACATGAACCGCGCCCTGCGTGAGCGGGACGTGCCGCGCATCCGCGAGATCTGGTCCCGGCTGGTCGAGAAGCTCGACAACCAGACCTTCTACGGCTTCCTCTGCGAGTCCGAGGCGTTCAAGTCCTTCCGGCACCGCGAGATCTTCGGCCAGGTCGGCTTCGGCACGGGCGGCTGGGACACCGACTTCCCCAACTCCATCCTGGAGATCCTGCGGGTCGTCTACACCGAGGCCGACGACCACCACCGGGGCATCGTCGGCGGCTCCCAGCAGTTGCCGCTGCGCCTGTGGGAGCGCGAGCCGGAGAAGATCGTCCACTGGCCGTACGGCACCTCGCTGGCGTCGCTGCACGTCGGCGGCGAGCCCCGTCCGGCCGTGACCCGGCTGCACCGCACCTCGGGCAACCGGATCACCGTCACCGACGCGAACGGCGACATCCGCACCTACCAGGCGGCGATCTTCACCGCCCAGTCCTGGATGCTGCTGTCCAAGATCGCGTGCGACGACTCGCTGTTCCCGATCGACCACTGGACCGCGATCGAGCGCACCCACTACATGGAGTCCTCCAAGCTCTTCGTGCCCGTCGACCGGCCGTTCTGGCTGGACAAGGACGAGGAGACCGGGCGGGACGTCATGTCGATGACGCTCACCGACCGCATGACGCGCGGCACCTATCTGCTGGACGACGGCCCCGACAAGCCCGCCGTCATCTGTCTGTCGTACACCTGGTGCGACGACAGCCTGAAGTGGCTGCCGCTGTCCGCGAGCGAGCGGATGGAGGTCATGCTGAAGTCCCTCGGCGAGATCTACCCGAAGGTCGACATCAGGAAGCACATCATCGGCAACCCGGTGACGGTCTCCTGGGAGAACGAGCCCTACTTCATGGGCGCGTTCAAGGCCAACCTGCCCGGCCACTACCGCTACCAGCGCCGCCTGTTCACCCACTTCATGCAGGACCGGCTGCCCGAGGACAAGCGCGGCATCTTCCTCGCCGGTGACGACATCTCCTGGACCGCCGGTTGGGCCGAGGGCGCCGTCCAGACCGCGCTGAACGCGGTCTGGGGCGTCATGCACCACTTCGGCGGCGAGACCGACCGGACCAACCCGGGTCCCGGCGACCTCTACGACGAGATCGCGCCCGTCGAGCTGCCCGAGGACTGAGCGGCCGGCCCGGGCGGGCGGGGCTCATATCCCGGCGGCCCGGGCCTTCTCGTAGAGCTGGACCGCCAGGTCCGTCAGCTCCGCCGCGTCCCGGGCGTCGCTCTGGACGTCGAGCAGGATCTCGGCGTCGGGGACGATGCCGACGTGGGCGGCGAGATCGGTCACGATCTGGTCGGTGTCCCCCTCGAACAGCGGGCGGTCCGGGCCAGGGTGCGGTGCGTGCGCCACCCGCGCGTTCACCCGGACGACCGTGCGGATCGGCTCCGTGCGTCCGCGTTCCTCGGCCAGCTCGCGCAGGTCGCGCCACTGGGCCGCGAGCTGCTCGGGACCGTAGGCGCCCGGCAGCCAGCCGTCGGCCTGGTCCACCAGCCGTCGCATCGCCCGCCGGTTGCTCGCCGCCAGCAGGACCGGGACCGGGCGCACCGGCTTCGGGCCGACGATCGCGGAGGCGATGTCGGCGGTCTTCCCGTGGTGCACGACCGGATCGGGGCCCCACACCGCCCGGCACACCGCGATCACCTCGTCGAGCGCGGCGCCGCGCTCCTCGAAGGGCCGCACACCGGAGGCCGCGTACTCGTCCAGCGACCAGCCCGTGCCGAAGCCCGCTATGACCCGGCCGCCGCTCACCACGTCCAGCGTCGCCAGGGACTTGGCGAGCTGGAACGGCAGGTGCAGCGGGGCGACCAGCACACTGGAGCCCAGCTCGGCCCGCGTCGTGGCGCTCGCGGCCAGGGTCAGGGTGATCAGCGGGTCAGCCACGCCGCGGTACCCCTCCGGCCAGGGCAGGCCCGGTATGCCGTACAACCCCTGGGTGGCGGGGTCCGGGACCAGGGCCCTCTCGAAGACCCACAGGCTGTCGTAGCCCGTCTCCTCGGCGGTGCGGGCCACCCGGGGCACATCTCTGGCGAGGTCGTACTGGCGCATCTGGGGAAGGGCGAGGCCGAGCCTGGTCGTCATACCGGTGCTCCTTCGCGTCGGGGCTGCTCCTTCAACGCGCGGCGCTCGTCCGGCTGTTCCGTAAGTCACCTGAAAGAGTGAGTTCCGGCCGGGCTCAGTCCCCGAGCGGCGTCAGCAGCATCCGCCCCGCGAAGCCGACCGCCGCGTCCAGGCGCCCCGTGAACTCCTCGGCCACCTCGCCGCACCGGCGCAGCGCCCACAGAATCCGCGCCGCCGACCAGGTGGCGTCCCGGGCGCGCTCCAGGCTCCAGGAACCCAGCAGATGCGTGAGCGGATCCGCGATCTGGAGGAGGTCGGGACCCGGCATCAGATCCTCGCGGATGCGCTCCTCCAGCGCGGTCAGCAGCTCGCCCACCCGGTCGAACTCGTCCTCCAGATCGGCCGGTTCACAGCCCAGCGCGTGACAGGCGTCCACCACGGCGAGCGCCAGGTCGTGCCCGATGTGGGCGTTGATGCCCGCCAGCGCGAACTGCAGCGGCCGAACGCCGGGATGGCGGCGGAGCTGGAACAGCGGGCGCCAGCAGGCGGGCGGTCTGCGGTCGGCGTCGGCCGCGTCCACCGCCGACAGGTACCGCTCCGCGAACCGCACGTCCAGGGTGGCGGCCGCCCGCCGGTCCGCGAACTCCCCCGAGTCCAGGCGCCGGTCCACCTCCTCGGTGACGGCGAGATAGACCCGGTTGAAGACGGCGACACCGTCCCGCGCGGGCAGCTCCGCCGCGAGGGCGCGCATCCGGGACAGGACGGTGTCGACGGTGGAGAGGGGGTATCGCGGCTGCGCCATGGGGGAAGGGTGGCAGCACCGGCCCGCACGGGGGGCCGTACGGACCGGTGCTTCGCCGGAACGGGCGAACGGCTTGGGCCGCCGCGCGTCAGGACTTGCCGGTCTCCGGAGTCTCGGCGTCGTACGACGACGTTCCCTCGTCCAGCAGCGGCTCCTGCACCTTGAGGTGGGCCGGGGCGAAGGCGCGCAGCGCGTGGTAGCCGGTGATGACGACCAGGGTGCCCAGCGCGATGCCGCTCAGCGAGAAGGTGTCGGAGAACTTCATGGTGACGTTGCCGACGCCGATGATGATGCCCGCGGCCGCCGGGACCAGGTTCAGCGGGTTGCGTAGGTCCACCTTGCCGTGCAGCCAGATCTGCGCGCCGAGCAGGCCGATCATGCCGTACAGGATGACGGTGATGCCGCCGAGCACACCGCCCGGGATCGCCGCCACGACCGCGCCGAACTTCGGGCACACGCCGAAGAGCAGGGCGAAGCAGGCGGCGGCCCAGTAGGCGGCGGTGGAGTAGACGCGGGTCGCGGCCATGACGCCGATGTTCTCGGAGTAGGTGGTGTTCGGCGGGCCGCCCACGGCGGTGGAGAGCACGGAGGCGATGCCGTCCGCCGAGATCGCCGTGCCCAGCTTGTCGTCCAGGGAGTCGCCGGTCATCTCGCCGACCGCCTTGACGTGACCCGCGTTCTCGGCGACCAGGGCGATGACGACGGGCAGCGCGACCAGGATGGCGGACCACTGGAAGCTCGGGCCGTGGAAGTGGGGCAGCCCGATCCAGTCGGCCTTGGCGACGCCGGAGAGGTCCAGGCGCCAGTGGTCGGTGATCTTGCCGCTCGCGTCCGCCGAGTGGATCTTGCCGAAGACCAGGTCGAAGACCCAGGAGATGAGATAGCCGAAGACCAGACCGAGGAAGATCGCGATGCGCGACCAGAAACCGCGCAGACAGACGACCGCCAGACCGGTGAACAGCATGACCAGCAGCGCCGTCCACTGGTCCTGCGGCCAGTAGGTGGTCGCGGTGACCGGGGCGAGGTTGAAGCCGATCAGCATGACCACGGCACCGGTGACGATCGGCGGCATCGCGGCGTGGATGATCCGCGCGCCGAAGCGCTGCACCGCGAGTCCCACCAGGAACAGCACCACGCCGACGACCAGGATCGCGCCGGTCACGGTCGCGCTGGTGCCGCCGTCCGCCCGGATCACGGCGGCCACGCCCACGAACGACAGGGAGCAGCCCAGGTAGCTCGGCACCCGCCCGCGCGTGGCGAGCAGGAAGATCACCGTCGCCACACCCGACATCATGATCGCCAGGTTGGGGTCCAGGCCCATGAGCACGGGGGCGACGAAGGAGGCGCCGAACATCGCCACGACGTGCTGGGCGCCGAGACCGATCGTGCGGGGCCAGCTCAGCCGTTCGTCGGGGCGTACCACCGCTCCGGGTGCGGGTGACTTGCCGTCCCCGTGCAGTTGCCAGCGCACGCCGAGGTCCATGGTGGGGTTTCGCTTTCTCTGTACCGATGTGGGTCTGCACCATTGTCGGGGGTCAGGGGCGGTGCCCCGGCCCCCGGGCTCCCCGCGCGGCCCGGACGCGGCGCTCGCGGGGGAGTCGGTGGCCGACCCTTGCGACCAGGGAGGTTTCCTCGGCGCGGTCGGTCGCGAAGATCAGTACGTCAGGCCGGCGGGCCCGGAACCGCCGCGGCCTGTCGGGCCGCCTCGGTCGTGCCGCCGCGCGCGGCGGTGCGCAGGACGCCCGCGAACAGGGCGAGTCCGAGGGCCAGCACGGTCACCAGGGCGAACGACACGGTCAGGCTGGTCGCCTGGGCCACCCCGCCGATCAGGCTCGGTGCGACGAGCCCCGAGGTGTAGGTGATGGTGGCGACGCCCGCGATGGCCTGGCTCGGGTTGGGGCCCGCGTGTCCGGCCGCCGCGAAGCACAGCGGGACGACCACGGCGATGCCGAGACCCATCAGTGCGAAGCCGGTCATCGCCACCGCGGGCCGGTCCGCTACGACGACCAGCAGCCCGCCGAGCCCGGCGAGGAGGCCGCCCGCCCGTACGGTGCGCACCGGGCCGAAGCGGTTGACCACCGCGTCCCCGGCGATCCGGGCCACCGCCATGGTCAGCATGAACCCGGTCGTCGTGGCCGCCGCGAGCCCGGGCGAGCCGCCGAGCCGGTCCCGCAGGAACACCGCCGACCAGTCCATGTTCGCCCCCTCCGCGAACACCGCGCAGAAGCCGACCGCGCCGATCAGCAGCGCGGAGCGGGGCGGCAGCGCGAACCTCGGCGGCGCCTCCTCCTCTTCCGTGGGCCGCAGGTCCAGCACCCAGGTGCAGGCGGCCAGGCCGAGCAGGGTCAGCACGACGGAGGCCAGCGCGTGGTGCAGCCGGGCGTCCGAGCCGAGGTGGGCCGCGAGGGTGCCGGCCGCCGAGCCGACGAGCGCGCCCGCGCTCCACATGCCGTGCAGACCGGACATGATCGACCGTCCGAGCCGCCGCTCCACCTCCACGCCGAGGGCGTTCATCACCACGTCGGCCATGCCCGAGGCGGCGCCGTAGGCGAACATCGCCAGGCACAGGGTCGGCAGGTTCGGGGCCAGCGAGGGCAGCACCAGGGAGAGCGTCCACAGGGCGAGCAGCCCGCGCAGGGCCGTACGGGTGCCGTAGCGGTGCGCGATCCGGCCCGCCAGCGGCATCGCGCAGGAGGCGCCGAGCGCGGTGAAGGCGAGGGAGAAGCCGAGCTGTCCCGCGCTCAGGTGCGCGTGGTCCTGGATCCAGGGCACGCGGGTGGCGAACGAGCCGGTCACCGCGCCGTGCACGGCGAACACGGCCGCGACGGCGTAACGGGCGCGCCTCAGCGTCGCGGCCGGGAACTCCTTCTCGTCACCCATGTCAGGTCCCCTCCCCAGGAGTCGCCGGTGGTACGCCGCGAAAACTATCAGGGAGCCTGCCTGATAGATAGTGGAAGAACGGCCAGGCGCCGACTCACCCCTCTGGGAGGATTCCGGTCATGCCCGCATCACCGAGCACCGCCCGGCTCATCAACGACCGGCTCGCCCTCCGTCTCCTCCAGCAGGAGGGCCCCCTCACGGCGGGACGCCTCAAGCAACTGACCGGTCTCTCCCGCCCGACGGTCGCCGACCTGCTCGAACGCCTCGCGGTCTCGGGCCACATCACAGTCGTCGGCGAGTCGGGCGCCCAGCGCCGTGGCCCCAACGCCCGCCTCTACGGCATCGTCGCCGACCGCGCCCATCTGGCCGCGCTGGACGTGCGCACGGGGGGCGTCTACGTGCTGGTCTCCGACCTGGTCGGGCGGGTGCTGGCGGAGGTCTCGGTGCCGATCGACGGGGAGGCGGGCACCGGCGCGGCGGTGGAGCGTGCGGTGGGGGCGGTGGAGCGGGCGGCATGGGAGGCGGTTCAGGGGGCGGGGGAGGGGGGCCCGGACTCCTCCGGTGGGGCAGGCGTGGGTACGTCGATGAGGCAAGGCGGTCCGGCCTGGGGGCGGTTGCACACCGTCGGCATCGGGGCGCCGGGGCTCGTGGACCCCGCCACCGGCGAGCTGCGCGACTCCAGCGGGCTGCCCGCGTGGCACCGGAGCCTGGTCGCCGCGCTCCAGGAGCGGTTGCCCGGGGCGCGGGTGACCGTCGAGAACGAGACCAACCTGGCCGCCGTGGCCGAGCAGCGCGAGGGTGCCGCCCGCGACCGGGACACCTTCGTCCTGCTCTGGCTCGGGCACGGAGTCGGCGCCGCCGTCGTCCTGGACGGCACCCTGCGCCGGGGCGCCTCGGGCGGTACGGGCGAGATCGGCTTCCTGCCGGTGCCGGGGACGGGCGGGCTGCCCTCCGCGACGGACTGCGAGGGCGGCTTCCACGCCCTGGTCGGCGCGGCGGCGATCGGCGCCCTGGCGGCGCGGTCGGGGCTGCCCGTGCCGGGAGTCATGGACGGGCCGGGAGCGGCCCGAGTGGTGGCGGAGGCGGTGGCGAGGCTGGCGGGACCGGAAGCGGCGGCAGGGCGGGACGCGTCCGCGGACACCGGAGACACGGAGCGTTCCCCTACCCCCGCCGTGGGCTCCCGCGCCTGCGCAGGCGACTCCCGCACCCCCGCCGTCGACCCCGGTGACGCCGCCCGTTTCCTGGACGCCCTCGCCGACCGTGTCGCCGTAGGCGCCGCTTCCGTGGCCGCTCTGCTCGACCCCGGGTGTGTCGTCCTCGGCGGCGAGGTCGGGCAGGCCGGGGGCGCGGAGCTGGCCGGGCGCGTGGCGGAGCGGCTGCGCAGGATGTCGCCGCTGGTCACCGAGGTGCGAGCGAGCGAACTCGGCGGCGGTGCCGTCCTGCGGGGGGCCCTGCTGAGCGCCCGCGACCGGGCACAGGACGAGCTGTTCGCCCCGCCCGGCCACCGGGACATTCCCTAGGGGGTCTCCCCGAGCCGCTACCTGCCCCCGGCCCGCCCCGCCGCCAGATACTCCTCGAACGTCACCTTCCCCGCCGCCCCCTCCGGGGCCAGATGTCCGCCCGCGCGGAACTCCCGGTAGGTCCGGCCGAGGAGCGGCACCTCCGCGAGCACCCGGCGCCGTCCGGTGGCGCGGAGGTAGGCGTGGGCCAGGGAGCGCAAGGTCCGTACCTCCGGGCCGCCCATGTCGGGCACTCGCCCGGCCGGTGCGGCACCGGCCAACTCGGCCAGGCGGGAGGCCACTTCCGTCACCTCCACCGGCTGGTCGGAGAGCCCGGCGGGGAGCAGGGCCAGCGGAGGCGCGGTGAGGGCCCGGAGCGCCGTGGCCACCAGGTCGTGGAACTGGGTCGCGCGCAGCACCGTCCAGTCGAGGCCCGAGTCCTCGATCCGGTGTTCCACCGCGAGCTTGGTGCGGTAGTAGCCGAGCGGCACCCGGTCCACGCCGACGATCGAGATGTAGACCAGATGGGCCGTACCGGCGCGTCGCGCGGCGGTGATCAGCCGGTCCGCCGCCTGCTCGTCCCCGCCCCGGGGGCTGCTGGCGCAGTGGACCACCGTCTCCACGCCCGTGAGGGCCGCGTCGAGGCCCGGACCGCCGGTGCGCAGATCGACGGCGTACGGCTCGGCGTGTCTGCTGAGCACGCGTACCGTGTGGCCGTCCTCCCGCAGTCGCCCCACCACGTGCCGTCCGAGCGTGCCCGTTCCGCCGGTCACCAGGATCGTGCCCATCCGTCCTCCACTTCCCCTGCGGGGCCCTTCACCCCTGCGGGAGTGGGACGGGCGGGGCGGCACGGATGTGACATGGAGGTCGTGGTGACCCGGCGGCGGGCAAGGGCCGTCGACACCGCCGCCGGGTCCGTCCGCACCCTAAGAGGACTAGACCACTGCGGTCAATAGGTCCGGACCATGCTCAACACACCTGTAGGAAAAGGGGGTTGAGCAGCGACTCGGTGACCGGTGCGAGCCTGCCTTCGCCTCTGTGAGGCAGCCCACACCGGTCGTCCGCATGGGTGACAGCGGGGCATGGCACACTTGCCGTGTACCAGAAGCAGCGCACTCCGGGGTCGGTGAAATTCCGAACCGGCGGTTACAGTCCGCGACCCGGTCGCTTCCAGCGGCCGGTTGACCAGGTGAAATTCCTGGACCGACGGTTAAAGTCCGGATGGGAGGCAGTGCGCGGCGGGCGGGCATCACCGATGCGCGCCGCCGTATCAAGACCGTTCGTCCGCGAACGTGTCCCCTCGGCGTCGCACCCGGTCGCGCCTCGTCCGTTCCTGCCGTCGTCATCGACGAGCCCCGGAGTCCGTGCCCCATGAGGCAGGAGGACCCGGGAAGTGTTCACCGGAATCGTCGAAGAGCTGGGTGAGGTCACCGCCGTCGAGAGTCTCGACGACGCCTCCCGTTTCCGGCTCCGCGGCCCCGTCGTCACCGAAGGCGCGCGGCACGGCGACTCCATCGCCGTGAACGGGGTCTGTCTCACCGTCGTGGACCACGAGGGCGACGAGTTCACCGCCGACGTCATGGCCGAGACGCTCAAGCGCTCCAGCCTGGGCGCGCTGGCCGTGGGCTCCCGCGTCAACCTGGAGCGCCCGACCGCCGTCGGCGCCCGCCTCGGCGGCCACATCGTGCAGGGACACGTCGACGGCACCGGCGAGGTGCTGGCCCGTACCCCCTCCGAGCACTGGGAGATCGTGAAGATCTCCCTGCCCGCCGACCTCTCCCGCTACGTCGTGGAGAAGGGCTCCATCACGGTGGACGGCATCAGCCTCACCGTGGTCGAGGCGGGCGCGGACCACTTCACCGTCAGCCTCATCCCGACCACCCTCGCCCTGACCACGCTCGGCCACAAGCAGCCCGGCGACCCGGTCAACCTCGAGGTCGACGTCATCGCCAAGTACGTGGAGCGGCTGCTCGCGGCCGGACAGGGGGACGCACGGTGAACTCGCTCAACTCCGAGGCGTTCACGCTGTTCGGCCAGCACATCCTCTGGTCCGACATGCTCGGCAACGTCTTCGGTCTCGCGGCCCTCGCCCTCGGCTGGCGCCGCTCCCTGTGGACCTGGCCGGTCCAGTTCGTCTCCGGCCTGATCCTCTTCGCCGCCTTCTACGGCCACCTCACCGGCAGCGCGGGCAAGCAGGCGGTCGTCATGGCCGTCGCCCTCTACGGCTTCTGGCAGTGGCGGCGGGGCGAGAACGCCGGCGGGGGACACATCAGCCCCCGCTTCGCCACCTGGCGCGAGCGGGCCGCGATGCTCGCCGCCGCCGCGCTCGGCACGGTCGCCGTCGCCCTGCTCTTCACCGCCTACCCGTCCCTGTCCTGGGACCCCTGGCCGGACGCCTACATCTTCGTCGGCACCATCGTCGCCATGTACGCCCAGGCCAAGGGCATGACCGAGTTCTGGATCGCCTGGCTCCTGGTCGACCTGGTCGGCGTCCCCCTCAACTTCGCCAACGGCTACGCCTTCTCCGGCTTCGTCTACGTCATCTACGGCGCACTCGTCCTGTGGGGCATGCGCGACTGGTGGCTGCGCTCCCGCGAGGCGGCGCGGCCCGTCCTGGAAGGAGCGCCGGCATGACCTCGGCACCGCCCCTGCACGACACCCACCCCACCGACGCCTTCGAGGGCTTCACGCTCGACCCCGTCGAGCGCGCCGTCGCCGACATCGCGGCCGGCCGCCCGATCGTCGTCGTGGACGACGAGGACCGGGAGAACGAGGGCGACCTCGTCATCGCCGCCGAGAAGATCACCCCCGAGATCGTCGCCTTCATGATGAGCGAGTGCCGGGGCCTGATCTGCGCGCCCATGGAGGGCGCCGAACTCGACCGGCTCCGGTTGCCGCAGATGGTCGAGGACAACACCGAGGCCCTGCGCACCGCCTTCACCGTCTCCGTGGACGCCTCCGCCGCGCACGGCGTGACCACCGGCATCTCCGCCGCCGACCGCGCCACCACGCTCCAGTTGCTGGCTAGCGGCACCGCCGAGCCCGCAGACCTGGTGCGCCCCGGACACATCTTCCCGCTGCGCGCCCGCGAGGGCGGCGTCCTGGTCCGCGACGGGCACACCGAGGCCGCCGTCGATCTCGCCCGCCTCGCCGGACTCCGCCCGGCCGGCGCCATCGTGGAGATCGCGGGCGAGGACGGCCGGATGCTGCGGCTGCCCGAGCTGATCCCCTTCGCCCGCAAGCACGGCCTGACGATCATCTCCATCGCGGACCTGATCACGTACCGCCGCGCCCAGGAGACCCCGGCCGCTGTGCCCACGCAGGGTGCTACCGGCGCGAGTGCCGCCGAGCCCGCCGTCCGCCGCGAGGCGGAGACCCGGCTGCCCACCCGCCACGGCGCCTTCACCGCCTACGGCTACCGGGCCGCCGACGGCGTCGAGCACGTCGCCCTCGTCCACGGCGAACTCGGCGACGGCGAGGACGTCTTGGTCCGCGTCCACTCCGAATGCCTCACCGGAGACGTCTTCGGCTCGCTGCGCTGCGACTGCGGCCCCCAGCTCGACGCCGCCCTGGAGCGCATCCAGGCCGAGGGCCGCGGCGCCGTCGTCTACCTGCGCGGACACGAGGGACGCGGCATCGGCCTGCTGTCCAAGCTGCGCGCCTACGAACTCCAGGAGCGCGGCCGCGACACCCTGGACGCCAACCTCGAACTCGGCCTGCCCGCCGACGCCCGCGACTACGGCGCGGGTGCCCGCATCCTCGCCGACCTCGGTGTGCGCAGCGTCCGGCTGATGACCAACAACCCCGACAAGACCGAGGCGTTGGAACGCCACGGCCTGAAGGTCACCGACCGCGAGGCGATGCCCGTCCGCGCCGGTGAGCACAACCTCCGGTATCTGCGCACCAAGCGCGACCGGATGGGCCACGACCTGCCCTGGCTGGACACCCCCGCCGTGTCCACCTGCGGCGACCAGTAAGCGAAAAGCACTTAGGAGAGACGTGAGCGGCAAGGGTGCACCGGAGCTGTCCGTACGCAACGTGAGCGACCTCAGGGTCGCCGTCATCGCGGCGCAGTGGCACGACAAGGTGATGGACGGCCTGGTGAACGGCGCCACGCGCGCACTGCACGAACTCGGCATCGACGAGCCGACGGTGATCCGCGTCCCCGGCAGCTTCGAGCTGCCCGTGGCCGCCAAGGTCCTCGCGGGCCGCGGCTACCAGGCGATCGTCGCCCTCGGCGTCGTCATCAGGGGCGGCACCCCCCACTTCGACTATGTGTGCCAAGGCGTCACCCAGGGCCTGACCCAGGTCTCGGTGGAGACCGGCGTCCCCGTCGGCTTCGGCGTGCTGACCTGCGACACCGAGGAGCAGGCCCTGGACCGGGCCGGCATCGAGGGCTCCAGCGAGGACAAGGGCCACGAGGCGGTCACCGCCGCCGTCGCGACCGCTGCCACGCTGCGCTCGGTGTCCGAACCCTGGCACTGAGGCACCCCCGGAGCGCGTAGGGTGGAGACCACCATGTCCAAGAAGACGTTCGAGGAGCTGTTCACCGAGCTCCAGCACAAGGCAGCCACCGGCGACCCCGCCACCTCCCGCACCGCCGAACTGGTCGGCAAGGGCGTCCATGCCATCGGCAAGAAGGTCGTCGAGGAGGCCGCCGAGGTCTGGATGGCCGCCGAGTACGAGGGCAAGGAAGCGGCGGCCGAGGAGATCTCCCAACTCCTCTACCACGTCCAGGTGATGATGGTCGCCCGCGGCATCTCGCTGGACGACGTCTACGCCCACCTCTGAACCGCCCTCCGCGCCCCACCCGTTCCGTCGCACCACCCCACCACGAAGGAAGCCGAAACCTCATGCTGCGCATCGCTCTCCCCAACAAGGGTTCCCTGTCCGGACCTGCGGGGGAGATGCTGCATGAGGCCGGCTACCGGCAGCGCCGCGAGTCCAAGGAACTGCGCGTCGTCGACCCGGTGAACGAGGTCGAGTTCTTCTACCTCCGCCCCCGCGACATCGCGCTCTACGTCTCCTCCGGACGCCTCGACATCGGCATCACCGGTCGCGACCTGCTGATCGACTCCGGCGCGGAGGCCGAGGAGATCCTGCCGCTCGGCTTCGCCCGCTCCACCTTCCGCTTCGCCGCCAAGCCCGGCACCGCCGGCGGCGTCGAGGACCTCAAGGGCCGTACCGTCGCCACCTCCTACGAGGGCATCGTCGCGGGCCACCTCGCCGAGCGCAGCGTGGACGCCTCCGTCGTCCACCTCGACGGCGCCGTGGAGACCGCCATCGAGCTGGGCGTCGCCGAGGTCATCGCGGACGTCGTGGAGACCGGCACCTCGCTGCGCAACGCGGGTCTCGAGGTCTTCGGCGACCCGATCATGACCTCCGAGGCCATCGTGATCCGCCGCACCGGCGCGGACGTCGAGGAGCCCAAGGTCCAGCAGTTCCTGCGCCGCCTCCAGGGCGTCCTGGTCGCCCGCACGTACGTGATGATGGACTACGACTGCCGCGTCGAGCAGTTGGAGAAGGCCGTCGCGCTCACGCCCGGCCTGGAGTCCCCGACGGTCTCCCCGCTGCACAACGAGGGCTGGGTCGCCGTCCGCGCCATGGTCCCCACCAAGGACGCCCAGCGCATCATGGACGACCTCTACGCCATCGGCGCCCGCGCCATCCTCACCACCGCCATCCACGCCTGCCGCCTGTGAGGGACACGCCCCGGATGACCGACACCCCGCCCGCCCTCCCGGTCACCTTCCGGCCGGGCACCACCCGGGCCATCCTGCTCACCGCCGGAGTCACGATCTTCGTGGTCATCTCCGGGATCGGGCTGCTCCTCGAGCATCTCGGCCCGGGGGAGCGGCTCACCTTCGTCCTGACCGGCGCGCTCGTCTTCTGGGTGCTGGCGCAGCTCGCCCGGGTGAAGGTCGTCGCCGACGACTCCGGTGTGACCGTCGTCAACATCGCGAGCAGCCGCAAGCTGGACTGGGCGGAGATCGTCCAGGTCAACCTGCGCCAGGGCGACCCCTGGGTGTTCCTGAACCTCACCGACGGCACCAGCCTGCCCGCGCTGGGCATCCAGCCCGGCGTCGCCAAGCAGCGGGCCATCGCCGACGCGCGGGCCCTGCGCACTCTGGTGGAGCAGCGCGCGCCGCGCGATCCGGAGCCCTCTCGGGGCTGAGCCCCGACCGCGATCCGGCCCGAGGTCAGAGGCGGGTCGGGGACCGCTCGGGGACGGTTCGGGGGCGCCGCCCCTGCCGCACCGGCCCCTGTCTTGACTAATCTGTTGGCGGAGGCGTCCCCATGGCGCCTCCGCCTCCGTCGTGCCACGCCCGGCGCGCACGGAGGTTTCCCTGCTATCCGAGGAGTGACCCTCTCCGGCGATGGACGGATCGTCCTGTAGTACCTGCGCCGCCCCCTGCCGACATACCGCGGACCCGTTCCGCGTACGTGCGGAGGCGGCGGCATCATGACCACCTCTCTGCTGCTTCTCGCGGCGGCCTTCCTGCTCATCCTGGCCAACGGCTTCTTCGTGGCGGCCGAATTCGGTCTCGTCACGGTCGAGCGGCCCGACGCCGAGAAGGCGGCCGCCGACGGCGACAAGCGCGCCCACCGCGTCGTGGAGTCGCTCAAGGAGCTGTCCTTCCAGCTCTCCGGCACCCAGCTCGGCATCACCATCACCTCCCTGGTCGTCGGTATGCTCGCCGAACCGGCCCTGGCCGACCTGCTGGACGGACCGTTCGGCGCGCTCGGCGTCCCCGAGGGCGTGGCCTCCGGCATCGCCGTGATCGTCGGCATGCTGCTCGCCTCCGCGGTCCAGATGGTGATCGGCGAACTCGTGCCGAAGAACTGGGCGGTCTCCAAGCCGCTCCAGGTGGCCCGCTTCGTCGCGGGCCCGCAGCACCGCTTCGCGCGCCTGTTCCGCCCGGTCATCGCCGTGCTGAACACGGTGGCGAACAAGCTGGTGCGCGCGCTCGGCGTCGAGCCCGCCGAGGAACTGGCCTCCGCCCGCACCCCCGGCGAACTTGTCTCCCTGGCCCGGCACTCCGCACAGGCCGGTGCCCTGGAGCAGGACACCGCCGACCTGTTCGTGCGCACGCTCTCCCTGGGCGAGCTGACCGCACAGCACGTCATGACCCCGCGCGTGAAGGTCAGCGCCCTTGAGGACTCGGCCACCGCCGAGGACGTGGTCAACCTGACCCGGGCCACCGGTCTGTCCCGCTTCCCCGTCTACCGGGAGAAGATCGACGACGTGGTCGGCATGGTCCACCTCAAGGACGCCCTGGCGGTCCCGGCGCACGAACGCCTGCGCACCCCGGTCGCCCGCATCGCCCGCAAGGCGCTGCTCGTCCCGGAGACCCTGCCGGTGCGGCCACTGCTGACCCGGCTGCGCAGCGAGCAGCCCATCGCGGTCGTCGTCGACGAGTACGGCGGCACGGCGGGCGTGGTCACCCTGGAGGACATCGTCGAGGAGCTCGTCGGCGAGGTCCGCGACGAGCACGACCGCCAGGACGTGCCCGAACTCGTCGCCGCCCCGCCCGAGGACGGCCGCCCCGCCTGGGACGTGGACGGCGGCTGCCGGGTCGACGTGCTCCGGCGCATCGGCCTCGAAGCCCCCGAAGGACCGTACGAAACCGTCGCCGGGCTGGTCGCCGACCTGCTCGGCCGCATCCCCGCGCCCGGCGACCGGGCCGAACTGCCAGGCTGGCGGCTCTCGGTCCGCCAGGTCCGCCACTACCGTGCCGAGCGGGTCCGCGTGGTCCGCACGGCCCCGGTGGCCGCGGTGAAGGAGACCGTGCGATGAGCGTCCTGCAACTCTTCTTCGCGGCGCTGCTCGTGCTCGCCAACGGATTCTTCGTCGGCGCCGAGTTCGCGCTCGTCTCCGTCCGCCGCAGCCAGATCGAACCGCTCGGCACCGCGCGGGCCCGCCAGGTCCTGCACGGTCTTGAGCGGCTGCCGCAGATGATGGCGGCGGCGCAGTTCGGCATCACCGTCTGCTCGCTGACCCTCGGCGCGGTGGCCGAGCCGACGGTGGCGCATCTCCTGGAGCCGCTGTTCGAGGCGGTCCACCTGCCCGAGGGCATGATCCATCCGCTGGGCTACGCGATCGCCCTGGCCGCGGTGGTCTTCTTCCACCTGGTCATAGGCGAGATGGTCCCGAAGAATCTGGCCATGGCCGCCCCGGAGAAGGCCGCGATCTGGCTCGGTCCCGGCCTGGTGTACTTCGCCCGGCTGTGCCGGCCGGTCACGGTGGCCCTCGGCGCCTGCGCCCAGGGCATCCTGCGGCTCTTCCGCGTCGAGCCCAAGGACGAGGTCGAGGCCGTCGTCACCAGCGAGCAGCTCAACCGCCTGCTGGAGGACTCCGGCCAGGCCGGGCTGCTCGACCCCGAGGAGCAGGAGCGCCTGGAGGACGCCCTGGAGCTGGGCTCCCGCCCGGTCACCGACGTCCTGCTCAGGCGCGAGTCCCTGGTGACCGTGGACCCGTCGGTGACCCCGGCGCAGATCGTGGAGCTGACGGCGCGCACCGGCTACTCCCGCTTCCCGGTGGCCGCCTCGGCCAAGGGCGCCTTCATGGGGTACGTCCACGTCAAGGACGTCCTCGACCTGGAGGACTCGGGGCGGGCGGTGCCCCAGCACGTCTGGCGGCCCATGGCCACGCTTCGCGCGGAACTCCCGCTGGACGACGCGCTCGGCGTGATGCGCCGGGCGGCCACCCATCTGGCGCAGGTGGCCGACGCCTCCGGCCGGGTGCTGGGGCTGGTCGCCCTGGAGGACGCGCTCGAACTGCTGGTGGGCGAGGTCCGCGACCCGGCCCACCCGCACCCCGCGCCGTCCCCGCACGAGTCGCCGGAGCCGGGGCGGGAGCGGTCCGGCGCCGAGGTCTCGGCGCCGAGGCCGAGCGGGGAGCCGGAGCAGGCCCTGACGGCCTGACCCGGGTCACACCCGACCCGCGGGGCCCGTCGTCACATCGCCGACGGGTCCTGCGGTCCCCGCCCCGACAGCACCTCGCCGTACGCCTGCATCAGGTCGGGCAGCCGCAGCGTGGCGAGATCGTCCCGGGACAGCGCGCCCGGGTACACCGAGAGCCGCAGGTCCCGGTAGGCGCAGCTCTTCTCGTACAGCGTGCGCAGGAACCGGCCGTTGCCCAGCTCGTCGATCCACCCCTGGTCCACCACGTGCCCGGCGATGGACCGCAGCTCCTCGACCGCCTCGTCGTCCCACCGGTCGCCGTTCTCCGCCGCCAGCACCCGGCCGATCTCGGTGAGTTCGCCGGGGCGGTACGACGGGAAGTCCACCCGGGTCGTGAACCGCGAGGAGAGCCCGGGGTTGGCGGCCAGCAGCCGGTCCATGCCCTCCGGGTAGCCGGCCAGGATCACCACCAGATGGTCCCGGTTGTCCTCCGCCCGCTTGAGCAGTACCTGGAGCGCCTCGTCGCCGTAGGCGTCGCCCTTGCCGTACCCGGAGTTGGAGAGGGCGTACGCCTCGTCCACGAAGAGCACCCCGCCGATGGCGGAGTCGATCAGCTCGTTGGCCTTCACGGCCGTCTGGCCCAGGTACTCGCCGACCAGGTCGGCGCGCTGTGCCTCCACCAGGTGGTCGCCGCCGAGCAGCCCGAGGGCGTAGAAGACCCGGCCCAGGATGCGGGCGACGGTGGTCTTGCCGGTGCCCGAGGGGCCCGAGAAGACGAAGTGTCGTTTCGGCGGCTGGACCGGGAGCCCCTGGCCCGCCCGCAGCCGTGCCATGTTGAGCTGTGCGGAGAGCGCCTTCACCTGGCGCTTGACGGGTTCGAGTCCGACCATGCGCTCCAGCTCGGCCAGCGCCTCCTCCAGTAAGCCGGGGTCGGTGGGCCCGGTGGGCAGCGGCGCGGAGGCGGACGTACCGCTCTTCACGCGGACCGCGCGGTCGGGCACCGAGGGCAGCGGACCGGTCGGCAGGTCGGGCTCGGACAGGCGCAGATCGCGTCCCTCGGTGCCGAAGAGCGGATCGAGGGTGTCCGGGCCGTCCATGGCGTCCTGTCCGGCACCGGCCAGGGTGATCGCGGCGAAGTCGCCCGGGTCGTCGTACCCGTCGCCCTCGGCGATGGCGGCGAGACGGGCCGAGGTGTCCATGAACGCCGGGTCGACCCGGTGCACCGCCCGGTACAGCGGCAGGGCGGCGGCGCTGCGGCCGGTGCCCTCGTGCGCGCGGGCGAGCCAGTAGCGCAGTTCCTTGCGCTGGGGCTGTTCGCTGCGGCAGCGCATCAGGGCCGCCGCGAGCAGCGGCTCGGCCTGTCCGTACATCTCCAGGCGCACCCGGGCCATGCCGCCGAACAGCCCGGCCTCGATGCCGAGCAGGGTGTCGTCGAGCAGCGGGTCGGTGTGGCGCACCAACTGGTCCCAGTCCTTGACCAGATAGGAGCGGCACGCGTGCAGGAAGCGGACCTGCGGGTCGGTGTCCACCGGGGGCAGTCCGGCAAGGGCGCGGTCCAGCTCGGGCACATGGCGGCCGTCCAGCCAGTGCGAGGCGTGCGCGAGCAGCAGATCGCGCGGGCTCTCCAGCACCGGCTGCACCCACCAGCCCAGCCAGTACCAGGAGTTGAGGGCGCGGCGGTGCCGGGCGCGCTGTTCCCCGAAGCGTTCGCGGTGCCGGAACATCCGCAGCAGCGCGGTCGTCGTGTCGACGCGCAGCGCGTGCAGCCCGAGCCAGGCGTCGGCCATTCCCGGGTCCATCCGCACCGCGGCGCGGAACTCCTCCTCCGCCTGCGGGTAGGCGCCCATCGTGTAGGCGTCCACGCCCCGCGTCCAGGCGAGGTCGGCCGGGGCCTCGGAGCCCCGCGTGCCGAAGTCCATCATCCCCCCACGAACCGTGCCTCCGATGGTTCACCACCGGGCAGGCACCCGACGGTCGCCGCGGTCGAACCGCTGTGCCGCGGAACGGAGTTGCAGGTGCGCGAGGCAGCAGCTCGAAGGTCGCACCGAGGGCATCGTACCCGTGGGACGACCAGGTGCCGAAGGGTGTGACAAGGGCCGTTCCACGAGGTGGGAGCATACGGGGCGCACACCGCGCGGTGACCGAGAGTGATATTCCGGGGGCGCAAAACGGGCGCGGAGGCGGTGTCGGGGCAGAACGAAGCCCCCGGTCACGGGGGAACAACCGGGGGCTTCGTGTCTGCGGGGCGGCTCCGGGGAGCCGCACATTGAGAACGTAAGACCTGTACGGGCCCCCGGTCAAGCGGAGTTGGGGCGCTCGTGAAAGTCGATCGCCCCTTCCCTTCACAGGTTCACCACACTGCCGATGGTCCCTCACGGTGAGTGACATCCTGGTCCGGTCCATCGGTCATCGCGGGTCCCGGCAGTACCTCGTACCCCTCCTGGATCTGGCGCACCAGAAGATCCGCACGGGAGCGCGAGGGGTCGTCCGCGAAGTGCGCGCGCTCCGCCGTCGTCCAGCCGTCCCAGAACTCCCGCTGCGCCTCGCCGTCCCGCCGCCGCCCGCGTGCCCACGCCTCCGGGGCGGGCAACTCCATCCACAGCAGCAGCGCCAGCCGCGGGCGCAGCTCCCGGCGCCCCGCGCCGACCCCCTCCACCAGGACCACGGGGGCCGGCGGCAGCGGGCGGGGCGGTCCGAAGGCGCGCAGGTTCCAGTCGTACGGCGTGTACCGCGCACTCTCGCCGCGCTCCAGCGGAGTGATCACCTGCGCCGTGAAGCGGCCGGCCCAGTCGAAGAGGTGGTCGTGGCTCGCGAAGTCGTCCAGATGCAGAACGGGTGCCCCGCCCAGCGCGGCCGCCAGGCGGGCGGCGAAGGTGGACTTCCCCGAACCGGCGTGCCCGTCGACGCCCACCAGCCGGACCTGACCCAGCGACGGGGGGAGGGTGCGCAGTCGGGCGGCGAGGTGCTGAATGGCGATTCCCGAGGTGTGGTGCGGTGTGGGGGAGTTCTCCGGAAACAGTCTAGTAGCGGCCGGTGCGGGTACCTCGCGCGGGCACCGAAACGTCGCCCCTTGAACCACTGGCTGACTTCCGGTCAATGAGCGGATATTACGTTCCGATTCCACCGACCGATATGTGAATTTAGGCGTTCCCGGTGCGGCGGCGGCTGAGTAAGGTGCGTCCTGCGCAACTTGTGATGCGCCGTATGCGGACGGACAGGAGAGCATGGCCGCGGAGTTATTCGAGGGGCACTATGTATGGCATCCGGCGGCCGACGACCGTGTCCTGGCGAGTGTTTGCGTCGATGTGCGCGCCGGGCGTTATCGCTACGCCCAGGAGGCCCTGGCCGAGACGCGTTCCGACTTCGGCCTGCGCGCCCACCGTTCGCTGGTGCTCGCCTCCGAGGCGGCCGGCACCGACCTGGTCGAGCAGTGGCTCGCCGAGGAGGCCACGCCCGAGTCCACGCTGATGTGGGCCCGGGTCGCCGTGCAGCGCGCGATGCGGGCCGCCGACGCGCGCGACGAACGCGCCGAGACGCTGGAACGCATCGCCCTCACGGCCTGCGACCGGGCCGCGGCCCTCGCCCCCGACGACCCCACGCCCTGGGTCGCCAAGCTCACCATGGCCAGGCTGCACCGGCTGCGCGACCCCGCGCCGCAGGGCCTGCTCACCTCGCCGCCCGGTCCCTGGCGGCTGTTCTCGCACGTCCTCTCCCTCGACCCGTGGAACCGCGAGGGCCACCACCGCTTCCTGTCCTTCTTCTTCACCCGCCACGGCGGCTCGGTGAACGCGGCCTGGGACGTGGCCGCCTTCCTCAGCCAGCGGGCGCCCGCCGACTCCGCCCTCAGGCTGCTGCCCCTGGTGGCCCTGGTGGAGAGCTACAACCCCACCCAACTGCTCGCGGACCGGGTCTGGGAGCAGCCCCAGTGGCGCTCCACCACCCTGGCCGCCTACCGCAACTGGCTGCCCACCGTTGCCGGTTACCGCTTCACCCCCGTGCTCGACCTGGCCTACCTCGCACACGCACTGGTCATGGCCCAGTGCGAGTTCGAGGCCCGGGCGGTCTTCGCGGCGATGGGTCCGTACGCCTCGCGTATGCCCTGGAGTGCCTTCGGCGACCCCGCCGAGCAGCTCTCCCGGGCCCGGCGCGCCTGCGGGCTGCCCGTCCCGGGACCCGCCTGAACCCGCAACCCGCTCTGTCCCCACAACAGAAAGGCCGATCTGTGTCGGAACGGATATCGACGCCCCGGGAGAAGTCCCGGGGGGACGAGGAACCGGTCGTCCTCGACGACGATGCCACACTGCACGCGATGGGTTATCCGCGGAAACTCACCCGCCGTTTCAAGGCGTTCGACAACTTCGCGATCTCCTTCACCATCATCAATATCCTCTCGGGTATCTTCTCCTCCTTCGGATTCGGTATGAATGCGGGCGGACCCCGTATTCTCGTGTTCGGCTGGATCGGCGTCTCGGTGATGGTCCTGTTCATCGGAGCCGCGATGGCTGAGGTCGCCTCCGCCTATCCGACGAGCGGTGCGCTGTATTTCTCGGCGGGCAAGCTCGCCAAGCGGCACAAGGGCGCCTGGTCGTGGTTCACCGGATGGCTGAACTTCGTCGGTCAGATCGGCGGCACCGCAGCCACCGGCTACGCGGCCGCCACCTTCCTCCAGGCGTTCGTCGCGCTCCAGTGGCCGTCCTACGAGCCCACCGCACACCAGACCGTGCTGCTCACGGGCCTGATCATCGTGCTCCAGGGGCTCGCCAACACCTACACCGTCCAGCTCGTCGCCGTGCTGAACCGGATTTCCGTGTGGTGGCTGCTGATCGGACTCGTGGTGATCGTCACCGCACTCATCGTGATTCCGGATCACCATCAGTCGGCGTCGTTCGTCACGCATTTCGAGAACAACACCGGCTTCACCAACGGCCTTTACGGCGGCATGTTGGGTCTGCTCGTCACGAGCTGGACGTTCACCGGGTTCGACGGCAGCTTCCACATGTCCGAGGAAACGGTTCAGGCCACCGTCAACGCGCCGAAGGGGATCACCCGGGCCATCGGCTATTCGGCCCTCACCGGCCTGATCCTGATGCTTGCACTGGTCTACAGCATTAGCGACTACGCCAAGGTGGCCGGTTCCGACGCGCCTCCCGTCCAGATTCTCATCGACGGTCTCGGACTCGGCACCGCCAAGGCGATGCTGCTCATCGTCATCGGCGCGATGCTCTTCTGCGGTCTCGCCAACCTCACCAGCAACACCCGGCAGATCTTCGCCTTCTCCCGCGACGGCGCGATGCCCGGCTCCCGCTGGTGGCACTCGGTCTCCCCGCGCACCCGGACGCCCGTCAAGGCCGTCTGGCTCGCCGTCGCCTGCTCGCTCGCCCTGGTGATCCCCGGCTGGTGGTCGCACACGGCCTTCACCGCCATCGTCAGCGTCAACGTGGTCGGACTGTTCCTCGCCTACGCGGTGCCGATCTTCCTCCGGCTGCGGCTCGGCGACGAGTTCCAGCCCGGCCCCTGGCACCTGGGCCGCTGGGGCCGGCCCATCGGCTGGCTCGCGGTGACCTGGATCCTCCTGAGCAGCGTCCTCTTCATGCTGCCCCAGGCGTCGCCGATCACCGTCGACTCCTTCAACTACGCCCCCATCGCCCTCGCGGCCGTCATCCTGATCGCCACGATCTGGTGGTTCACCACGGCCCGCCGCCGCTTCCAGGGTCCGGTCAGCTACGGCCGCCCGGACGAGGTGGCGGCGATGGACCTGATCTGACGGATTCCCGCCGGGGGGCCGGCGGGTTCCACGCACGAGGGGGCCCGGGTACGCGTACCCGGGCGTACCGGCCGCCGGTGCCGGTGCCGGACGGGGTGTGCCAGGCGAAGGTAAC